>NZ_JBHWIW010000011.1:64070-153167 GCF_042731955.1 Streptomyces sp. NPDC059828
TCAATAGCTACTTGTTGTCGGGTCCCACCTCGGCGGGGGCGCGCGCGGGGGGGGGGGGGTTCACCGGGACCTTTTTTCCCTCCGGGGGGGGCGGGGGGGGGGCACCCCCGCCCCCCCCCCGGGCCCGCCCAGCAGGTCCTGTCCGGTCGGTCCTCAAGGACCGCTCGGACAGGACACCTAGAGCAGCCCCTGCCGCATCGCGCTGGTCACGGCGGCCGTACGGTCGGTGACATCCAGTTTGTTGAAGATCCGCAGCATATGGGTCTTCACGGTCGACTCGGCGACGTAGAGCCGGCGCCCGATCTCCGCGTTCGTCGCGCCCTCCGCCACCAGGCGCAGCACGGCCGCCTCACGCTCCGACAGCCGTGGGCGCTCCGGTCTGGTGCGCAACTGGTCCATCAGACGCGCCGCCACCGACGGCGCGAGGACCGTCTCCCCGCGAACGGCGGCGCGCACCGCGTCGGCGAGTTCCGCTCGTGCCATGTCCTTGAGCAGATAGCCCGCGGCACCCGCCTCCACGGCACGCAGGATGTCCCGGTCCGTCTCGTACGTGGTCAGCACCACGATCCGGCAGGACAGGCCCGCCGCCGTCATTCGGGCGATGGAGTCCACGCCGTCGCCGCCGGGCATCCTCAGATCCATCAGCACGATGTCCGGCCGCAGTTCGGCGGCCAGGGCCTCCGCCTGCGGTCCGTTCGCGGCCTCCCCGACCACCTCCAGACCGGGTTCGGCGCTGAGCATCCCGCGCAGGCCCTCCCGGACGACCGGGTGGTCGTCCGCGAGCAGGATGCGGATCATGGCTGACTCCTCAGGGTGACGGTGACCGTGGTGCCGTCGCCGGGCGTGCTGACGACCTCGGCGGTCCCGCCGACCTCGGCGGCGCGGGCCCGGAGACCTCGCAGGCCGTAGCCCTGGCTGGGCAGGGCCGGATCGAAGCCCCGGCCCGTGTCCCGGACGGCGACGGTAAGTCGATGATCGTCGTAGTCCAGGGACAGCGCCACCCCGGCCCCGGGGCCCGCGTGCTTCGCCGCGTTGGCGAGGGCTTCCTGGCAGGTACGCAGGGCGACCACCTCCAAGGCCGCGGGCAGCGGGCGGGCCTCGCCCGTGACCGCGAGCGCGGCCGGCGGGTCATGCCGGGCAGCGAGCCGGGACACCGCGTCGGGCAGCGAACCGCCGTCGAGATCGGCGGGCGCGCCACCCGCGACCAGGGCTCGTGCCTCGGCCAGATTCTGACGGGCTGTCACTGCCATCAGATCGAGGTGCCTTCGTGCCTGCGCCGGGTCGGTGTCGAGTTCCGACTGCACCGCCTGGACCAGCATCAGCAGGCTCGTGAAGCCCTGGGCCAGCGTGTCGTGGATCTCCCGGGACATCCTTTCCCTTTCGGTGAGGGCTCCGCGCTCCACCGAGAGCCGGGCCACTTCCTCGCGGCTGGCCTCCAGCTCGCCGATGAGCGCGGCCCGTTCCTTGCTCTGGGTGATGATCCGGTCGATCCAGACCCCGAAGAAGCCGGAGAAGGCGAGGCTGACGAGCGCGAACAGGACGTTGAACACCACCAGATGGACCGGTGGCCGCCAGAAGAGCGACCAGCCCGCCACCGGTACGAGGTTGATGACTGCCAGCCACGCCATCGCACGGCGAGGGGACAGCAGCATGAAGCACTGCGGTGCGAGGGCGAACGTGCCCACCCGCGTCTCGCCGACCAGAGAGGCGGGCACCAGGAACAGCAGCACCACCCCGGCCAGATAGCGCACCGCCGCCGTGTCCTCGTCGGCGGCGGAGCTGAGCATCCGCGGCCGGCCCGCCAGCAGGTACCACGGGACCATCAGCGTGAGAAGGACAAGGGCGGCGATCCGGTAGCGCAGTTCGGGAGAGTCGGCGCCGTAGACGCCGGTCAGGGTCGCCAGCCACACCGCGGCGTAGTAGAAGTCCCAGGTGCGGGACGTGCGATCCCAGATGTGGATGTCGCGCGCCCCGCGCCTGGCCATCGGCATGGGCATCGTCATCCGTCGCGGCGGCTCTTCCACCTGAAGGTCAGCAGACACAGGACCAATCCTCCGATGCACCAGGCACCGAGCACCAGCGCGATCCTGCCGAATTCCCAGCCCCCGGCCGGTTCGAGCACGGCTGCGGACTCGGGCAGGAAGATCCCCCGGAAGCCCTGGCACATCCACTTGAGCGGGAAGAACGAGCTGATGTCCAGCAGCCAGGACGGGATGGTGCCGACCGGGATGTACACCCCCGAGATGAACTGGAGGATCAGGAAGGGCAGTACGACCACGGAGCTGGCTGTGCTGCCGGACCGCGGCAGGCTGCTGATCGCGATGCCCAGCAGTGCACACCCGGTGATGCCGAGGACGAAGATCCAGCCGAACGCGAGCCACTTCGCGGCCGTGGTGGGCAGATCGAGGTCGAACAGCGTCGCGCCCACCAGCAGCAGCACCGCGGTCTCCGCGATTCCGGTGACCAGCACCATCCACACCTTGCCGAGGAAGTACGCGGCGGGCGGCATCGGCGTGCCCCGCAGCCGCCGCAGCACCTTCTCGTCCCGTTCGATCGCGATGGAGATGCCGAGCGACTGGAAGCTCGTGGACATGATGCCCGCCGCGACCATGCCGGCCGCGTAGAGCTGGGACGCGCTCACCCCGGCCTCCGGCACGTCGTCGCTGAAGATCGAGGCGAAGAGCACCAGGAAGACGACCGGGAAGGCGAAGGTGAAGATCACCGCGTCCCGTTTGCGGATGAACTGCTTCAGTTCCAGCGCCCCCCGGCTCAGGCCGAGTGCCCAGGTGCCGGGCACGGAGGCGGCGGTCTGCCGGACGGCGGGTGTGGTGGAGGTGGTTTCGGTGCTCATCGGGCGTCGTCCTCGGTCAGCTGGGAGTTGCGGCCGGCGTCGAGTCGGCCGGCGTGGCCGGTGCCGGCGGGCTCGCGGGCACCGCGCTGCTCGGTGAGGCGCAGATACACGTCCTCAAGGGTGGGACGGCTGACCGTCAGACCGGGGACCTCGCCGTCGAAGCGGCTCATCAGCTCGGCGACGGTGCGGGTCGGAGTGTCGGTGGCGGCACTGCGAGGAGTGCCGTCCGCCTCGGTCCAGGCGACGGTGGCGCCGTTGCCGAAGCGGGAGCGCAGTTCGGCGGGCGAGCCCCCGGCGACGATCTTGCCCCGGTTCACGATGGCGAGACGGTCGGCGAGGGTCTCGGCTTCCTCCAGGTAGTGCGTGGTGAGCAGGATCGTGGTGCCCTCCTCGGCGAGCTGCTGGATCAATTCCCAGAACTGCCTGCGGGCCGCCGGGTCGAAGCCGGTGGTGGGCTCGTCGAGCAACAGGAGTTCCGGGTCGCCGATCACTCCGAGCGCCACGTCGAGCCTGCGCCGCTGCCCTCCGGACAGTCCTCTGGTCCGCGCGTCCGCCTTGTGCTCCAGGCCCACGAGACGGATCACCTGGGCCGGGTCGCGGGGCGCGGGGTAGTAGCGCGCGAAGTGCTCCACGGTCTCGCGGACGGTCAGCTCGGCGGGAGTTGACTCGTCCTGCCAGACGATGCCCACCTTCGCCCGCCAGGCGCGGCCCGCCTTGGCGGGGTCCGAGCCGAGGACCTGGACGTCACCGCCGTCCCGGTCGCGGTATCCCTGGAGGATCTCCACGGTCGTGCTCTTGCCTGCTCCGTTGTGCCCCAGCAGACCGAAAACCTCGCCCCGCGTGATCGAGAGGTCCAGGCCATCCAGCGCGGTGACCTCGCCGTACTGTTTGCGAAGCCCGCGCACTTCCACTGCCGTTGTCGTCATGACGTCAAGACTCGTGCGGAACCCCGGCCACCGGGCCCCCCGGGCGTACGTCCTTATGTCCATCGAACGGTGGACACCGGCAGGGGTGCGGCAGAATGACCGTGCCAGCCAGTGACCCGAGTGATGGAACGGCGATATGACGACTTCAGCGGTTGACGGGGTGTCCTCCGGCCAGGAGAAGGAGGGCGGGGTGCGCGGCGCGGTCGGGGGCAGTCGTGCGTTCGCCTGGCTCCTGGTGGTCACCGGCGCCGCCGGGCTGCTGGCCTCCTGGGTCATCACGATCGACAAGTTCAAGATCCTCGAAGCCAAGATCGCGGGCACCACCTTCACGCCCGGATGCAGCCTCAACCCGATCGTCTCCTGCGGCAGCGTCATGGAGAGCGAACAGGCATCCGCGTTCGGGTTCCCCAACCCGATGCTCGGTCTTGTCGCCTACGGCATCGTGATCTGCGTCGGGGTGAGCCTGCTGGCCGGAGCGCGCTTCCCGCGCTGGTACTGGCTGACGTTCAACGCGGGCACGCTCTTCGGCGTCGGCTTCTGCACCTGGCTCCAGTACCAGTCGCTGTACAACATCAACGCGCTGTGCCTGTGGTGCTGCCTGGCCTGGGTCGCCACGATCTTCATGTTCTGGTACGTGACCTCGCACAACGTCCGGGCCGGTCTGCTCCCGGCACCGGCCTGGGCCAGGAACTTCCTCGGCGAGTTCACCTGGGTCCTGCCGGTGCTCCACACCGGCGTCATCGGGATGCTGGTGCTGACCCGCTGGTGGGACTTCTGGACCAGCTGAGCCAGGCCCCGGGTTCCGGTACGGCGCTGTCAGTGGTCTGACCTAGGCTTCACGGCGTGGAGCCCGATCTCTTTACCGCAGCCGCCGAGGAGCGCCAGGAGAAGGACCCGTCCGCCAGCCCCCTGGCCGTACGGATGCGTCCGCGCACCCTGGACGAGGTGGTGGGCCAGCAGCATCTGCTGAAGCCCGGGTCGCCGCTGCGGCGGCTGGTCGGTGAAGGCGGCACAGGACCCGCGGGTGCCTCGTCCGTGATCCTCTGGGGTCCGCCGGGCACGGGCAAGACGACCCTGGCGTACGTCGTCTCCAAGGCGACCAACAAGCGCTTCGTCGAGCTATCGGCGATCACCGCGGGGGTCAAGGAGGTCCGGGCGGTCATCGAGGGTGCCCGCAGGGCCGCGGGTGGCTTCGGCAAGGAGACCGTGCTCTTCCTGGACGAGATCCACCGCTTCAGCAAGGCCCAGCAGGACTCCCTGCTGCCGGCCGTCGAGAACCGCTGGGTCACGCTCATTGCCGCGACCACCGAGAATCCGTACTTCTCCGTGATCTCCCCGCTGCTCTCCCGTTCACTGCTCCTCACGCTGGAGCCGCTCACCGATGACGATCTGCGCGACCTGCTGCGCCGTGCCCTGGAGGACGCGCGGGGACTCGGTGGCGCGCTGGGGCTCCAGGATGACGCGCAGGCGCATCTGCTGCGGATCGCCGGGGGAGACGCCAGACGGGCGCTGACCGCGCTGGAGGCCGCAGCGGGTGCGGCGATCGCGAAGGGCGAGCAGGAGATCTTCCTGAGCACCCTGGAGGAGACGGTCGACCGCGCCGCGGTGAAGTACGACCGCGACGGGGACCAGCACTACGACGTGGCGAGCGCGCTGATCAAGTCCATCCGCGGCTCCGACGTCGACGCCGCGCTGCACTATCTCGCGCGGATGATCGAGGCGGGGGAGGACCCGCGGTTCATCGCACGCCGTCTAATGATCTCGGCGAGCGAGGACATCGGCCTCGCCGATCCGACGGCCCTGCCGACCGCGGTCGCCGCCGCCCAGGCCGTGGCCATGATCGGCTTCCCCGAGGCGGCGCTCACCCTGAGCCATGCCACGATCGCCCTCGCCCTCGCACCGAAGTCCAATGCGGCGACGACCGCGATAGGCGCCGCCCTCGCGGATGTGCGCGGTGGGCTCGCCGGGTCCGTCCCGGCTCATCTACGGGACGGTCACTACAAGGGGGCAGCCAAGCTGGGCCACGCCCAGGGGTATGTCTATCCGCATGACGTCCCGGGTGCCATCGCCGCCCAGCAGTACGCCCCGGACGCGATCCACGGCAAGCGCTATTACGAGCCGACGCGCTATGGCGCGGAGGCGCGTTACGCGGACGTGGTGGAGAGGGTCCGCGAGCGGCTGAGGGGCGAGCAGAAGGGCGACTGAGCCTGTTCAGCTCTCTGGGGTGGCTGGACGAGCTCTGCGACACCGAGGTGCGGGTGGATGACGTCGCCTCGCCGAAGGCCACCGACTTCGCCGGGGAGCGGATGCAGTCGCTTCATCCGGGCTGGTCAGGACAGCCTGGTCTGCGACGGCTGGTGCGCCGTCTCGGCTGCCGCGGCCGACCGGCCGCCATGAGGTGCTTCAGCACGGGTGCGACCCGTTCGTGATTTCCCGGGTTCTCCCCGGGAGCGCATCAGTGGACGTCGGCGCGGGCGCGCCCCCCAGATACGTCTGCCTGGCCCGTCTCCTCCAGGGTCCGTCCCGGACGGTGAGCGGGTCCGGCGAGGTCCGGTGATTCCTCGTGGCCGAGCCGTGTGTGCGAACTCCCGCCTGGCCCGCGCCCCCTTTGTGCACGGCCGAACCGCACCGATTCCCCCGGCCGCGGTCGGGGGGACCCCCAGGTGACGCGCCGGTTTTCCTGCGGAGCGCTGACGGGACAGCCCTCAGCCCAGGGCCGCGGCGAACAGGGTGTGCATCGCGCGCCGCAGGCCGGCGATGTCCTCGACAGGCTCGGGAAAGTCGAAGCGGGCGTCGAAGGTCCCGCGCTGCGCCCCGGTGAGCCGCACCCGCAGCCCGAAGCGGTCCAGCGCCAGCGGCACCACCTCCCGCACCTCCGCCGGGTCCGTTTCCGGACGGTCGCCGAGCAGGGTGGCGAGCGCGCGTACCTGGTCGCCGTGTGCGGAGTGCAGGTGTTGGAGCAGCTCCGCCTCGTGCCGCGCGACCGGATCCGGCCGGGCTCCGGCCAGCAGCTCGGGGTCCACACAGCCGGCGCCCCAGAGATCGTCCAGCGAGATCTCGCCGACCTCCAGCCGCACCGGCATCCAGGCGGGCTGCTCGCCGTCGCTCTCCAGCACGGCACTCACCGGGTGCCGCTCGGCGAGCAGCTCGATGCAGCGGGCCCGGTCCTCGCCCCGTGCGGCGGTGAGCCAGCCCGCCAGCCACGCGCGGCCCCGCACGCGCTGGCGCACCGCCACCGGAGCGATGTCCGTGATCTCCATCACGCAGGTCAGGTCGTCGTCCTGGGCGTAGGCGGCGGCCCGTGCCGTGGGAGAATCCCATGGCACAAGCAGTACGACGTCCCCCTCGGGTGTCACGGTGCGGGCGGCGGGGTCCCAGAACCCGGGACCGTGGTCGCGAGCACCCGGCAAGGTGAGGAATACTGTGGCGTTGTATTCAACGAGGGTTCGTACGCGCTCGGCTTTGGTGGGCTGCCGAGCGTCTTCCCTGGGACGCGGCTGACCTTGTTCATCGTCGTCGTAAGCAGTCACCGATTCGTTCGAGTGGTCTGAACTGCGATGCGCTCTGGGCAGGGGGATCCCATGCGGTCGAGACATTACGTCCTCCTCGCTAAGGTAAGGCTCACCTAACTTACATGGAGGTAGGTTCCCCGTGAACCAGTCGCGACCCAAGGTCAAGAAGTCGCGTGCACTCGGCATCGCCCTGACGCCGAAGGCCGTCAAGTACTTCGAGGCTCGCCCCTACCCGCCGGGTGAGCACGGCCGTGGCCGCAAGCAGAACTCGGACTACAAGGTCCGTCTGCTCGAGAAGCAGCGTCTCCGCGCTCAGTACGACGTCTCCGAGCGTCAGCTGGTCCGCGCCTACGAGCGTGCCAGCAAGGTCCAGGGCAAGACCGGTGAGGCTCTCATCATCGAGCTCGAGCGCCGTCTCGACGCCCTGGTGCTGCGCTCCGGTATCGCTCGCACGATCTACCAGGCCCGTCAGATGGTGGTCCACGGCCACATCGAGGTGAACGGTGGCAAGGTCGACAAGCCGTCCTTCCGCGTGCGCCCCGACGACGTCGTGACGGTCCGCGAGCGCTCCCGCGCCAAGCACCCGTTCCAGGTCGCCCGTGAGGGTGGTTACGCCCCCGACGGCGAGACCCCCCGCTACCTTCAGGTCAACCTGAAGGCGCTGGCCTTCCGCCTGGACCGGGACCCGAACCGCAAGGAGATCCCGGTGATCTGCGACGAGCAGCTCGTCGTCGAGTACTACGCCCGCTGATCCAGCGGCCGTAGCACCATCGGTTTCACGCCTGAGCCCGTCCCTCCGCGCCTGCCCGGCCGGAGAGGCGGGCTCTCGCATTGCCCGGCCGGGTTCGGGCCGCCTCGGGCCGCCGCCCAGGCAGCCCGAGCCGCGCCGGCCGGCCCGCGGGCCCGTATCGCAGGCGCTCCTGTCCCTGATCCGGTACGGGACGTGACCTCCGGCGCGATAGGGTCGGATGACGACTTCTCCGGGCCACGACGAGCCCGATGACGAAGCCTCAACGAGGAAAGCCCCAACAACGATCAGGGAGCGGTGCAGCGTGACCGGTGGAGAGGTTGCCGGGATCCTGGTGGCCGTCTTCTGGGCGATCCTGGTCTCCTTCCTCGCCGTGGTTCTGGTGAGGCTGGCCCAGACGCTCAAGGCGACCACCAAGCTGGTGGCGGATGTGACGGAGCAGGCCGTGCCCTTGCTGGCGGACGCGTCGGCGACCGTGCGCTCCGCGCAGACCCAGCTCGACCGGGTCGACGCCATCGCCTCCGACGTCCAGGAGGTCACCTCCAACGCGTCGGCGCTTTCCACCACCGTCGCCTCCACCTTCGGCGGCCCCCTCGTCAAGGTCGCCGCATTCGGCTACGGGGTGCGCCGGGCCCTGAGCCGCGACAAGGCGGCGGACGCCCCGGCAGACCAGCGGATCAGGCGCACCGTCGTCGGGCGCACCGTCCCCGCCGCCCGGCGGCGGGGCAGGCAGAAGGGCTGAGCAAGCGATGTTCCGCCGTACGTTCTGGTTCACTGCGGGCGCCGCGGCCGGTGTGTGGGCCACCACCAAGGTCAACCGCAAGCTCAGGCAGCTGACCCCGGAGAGCCTCGCCGCCCAGGCGGCCAACAAGGCGGTCGAGACCGGGCACCGCCTCAAGGACTTCGCACTCGACGTCAGGGCCTCGATGGCCCAGCGCGAGGCCGAGCTCGGTGAAGCTCTCGGCATCGAGTCTCCCGACCAAGGCCTCCCCGCGCAGCGGCGCTCCGCCGCACTCGGGAGCCGCACCGAAAACCACGAGCAGGACACCAAGCACTACGGGATCCTGGACAGCAGGTACCCGTACGACCGGAATGAGGACCACTGATGGAGTCGGCTGAAATCCGCCGCCGCTGGCTGAGCTTCTTCGAGGAGCGCGGGCACACCGTCGTGCCTTCGGCGTCGCTCATCGCGGACGACCCGACTCTGCTGCTGGTCAACGCCGGTATGGTCCCCTTCAAGCCGTACTTCCTCGGCGAGACCAAGCCGCCCGCCCCGCGCGCCACCAGCGTGCAGAAGTGCGTGCGCACGCCGGACATCGAAGAGGTCGGCAAGACCACCCGCCACGGCACGTTCTTCCAGATGTGCGGCAACTTCTCCTTCGGCGACTACTTCAAGGAAGGCGCCATCAAGTACGCCTGGGAGCTGCTCACCGCCCCGGTGGCTGACGGCGGCTACGGGCTGGAGCCGGAGAAGCTCTGGATCACCGTCTACCTCGACGACGACGAGGCCGAGCGCATCTGGCGCGAGGTGGTCGGCGTGCCCGCCGAGCGCATCCAGCGCCTGGGCAAGAAGGACAACTTCTGGTCCATGGGCGTCCCGGGCCCCTGCGGACCCTGCTCGGAGATCAACTACGACCGGGGACCGGAGTTCGGCGTCGAGGGCGGTCCGGCCGTCAACGACGAGCGCTATGTGGAGATCTGGAACCTGGTCTTCATGCAGTACGAGCGCGGCGAGGGCTCCGGCAAGGAGGACTTCGAGATCCTCGGCGACCTCCCGAGCAAGAACATCGACACCGGCCTCGGTCTCGAACGCCTCGCCATGATCCTTCAGGGCGTACGGAACATGTACGAGACCGACACCCTGCGCGTCGTGATCGACAAGGCCACCGAGCTCACCGGTGTCCGCTACGGCGCCGCCGACGCCAGCGATGTCTCGCTGCGCGTCGTCGCCGACCACCTCCGTACGTCCGTGATGCTCATCGGCGACGGCGTCACCCCCGGCAACGAGGGCCGCGGCTACGTCCTGCGCCGCATCATGCGCCGCGCCATCCGCAACATGCGGCTGCTCGGCGCCACCGAGCCGGTGGTCGCCACGCTCATCGACGTGGTCATCAAGGCCATGGGCCAGCAGTACCCGGAGCTGGAGACCGACCGCAAGCGCATCGAGGCCGTCGCGCTGGCCGAAGAGGCCGCCTTCCTGAAGGCCCTCAAGGGCGGCACCAACATCCTCGACACCGCCGTCACCGACACCAAGTCCGCCGGCGGCACCGTGCTCCCCGGCGACAAGGCCTTCCTGCTCCACGACACCTGGGGCTTCCCGATCGACCTCACTCTCGAGATGGCCGCCGAGCAGGGCCTGACCGTGGACGAGGACGGCTTCCGGCGCCTGATGAAGGAGCAGCGGGAGCGCGCCAAGGCCGACGCCAAGGCCAAGAAGACCGGCCACGCCGACCTGTCCGCCTACCGCGAGGTCGCCGACACCTCAGGGGCGACGGAGTTCACCGGCTATGCCGGCACCGAGGGCGAGTCGACCATCGTCGGTCTGCTCGTCGACGGCGTGCCCTCGCCCGCCGCCTCCGAGGGCGACGAGGTCGAGGTCGTGCTCGACCGCACCCCGTTCTACGCCGAGGGCGGCGGCCAGCTCGCCGACCAGGGCCGGATCAGGCTCGACAGCGGAGCCGTCATCGAGGTCCGCGATGTCCAGCAGCCGGTCCCGGGTGTCTCCGTGCACAAGGGCTCGGTGCAGGTCGGCGAGGTGACCGTGGGCGCCTCCGCCTACGCCGCCATCGACGTCAAGCGCCGCCGTGCCATCGCCCGCGCCCACAGCGCCACCCACCTCACCCACCAGGCGCTGCGTGACGCCCTCGGACCCACTGCCGCCCAGGCCGGCTCCGAGAACTCGCCAGGCCGCTTCCGCTTCGACTTCGGCTCCCCGGCCGCCGTGCCCGGTACGGTCCTCACCGACGTCGAGCAGAAGATCAACGAGGTGCTCGCCCGCGAGCTCGACGTCCAGGCCGAGGTCATGAGCATCGACGAGGCCAAGAAGCAGGGCGCCATCGCCGAGTTCGGCGAGAAGTACGGCGAGCGGGTCCGGGTCGTCACCATCGGCGACTTCTCCAAGGAACTCTGCGGCGGTACGCACGTCCACAACACCTCCCAGCTGGGCCTGGTGAAGCTGCTCGGCGAGTCGTCGATCGGCAGCGGCGTGCGCCGCATTGAGGCTCTCGTCGGCGTCGACGCCTACAACTTCCTGGCCAAGGAGCACACGGTCGTCGCCCAGCTCCAGGAGCTGGTCAAGGGCCGTTCCGAGGAGCTTCCGGAGAAGGTCGCCAGCATGCTCGGCAAGCTGAGGGACGCCGAGAAGGAGATCGAGAAGTTCCGCGCCGAGAAGGTGCTGCAGGCCGCCGCCGGGCTCGCCCAGGGCGCCAAGGACATCCGAGGCATCGCTCTGGTCACCGGACAGGTCCCGGACGGCACCTCCGCCGACGATCTGCGCAAGCTGGTCCTGGACGTGCGCGGCCGACTGCAGCAGTTGTCGGGGGCCGGCGACCGTCCCGCGGTCGTGGCCGTGTTCACCACGGCCAACGGCCGCCCGCTGACGGTGATCGCCACCAACGAGTCCGCCCGCGAGCGCGGTCTCAAGGCCGGTGACCTGGTCCGCGCCGCCGCCAAGACCCTCGGCGGCGGCGGTGGCGGCAAGCCGGACGTGGCCCAGGGCGGCGGTCAGAACCCGGAGGCGATCGGCGATGCCATCGACGCCGTCGAGCGCCTCGTCGCCGAATCGGCGTGACATCGGTCATGCGCAGAGGACGCCGACTCGCGATCGACGTCGGGGATGCCCGGATCGGGGTCGCCTCGTGCGACCCCGACGGGGTCCTCGCCA
This sequence comes from Streptomyces sp. NPDC059828, assembly GCF_042731955.1. NCBI lineage: Bacteria > Bacillati > Actinomycetota > Actinomycetes > Kitasatosporales > Streptomycetaceae > Streptomyces > Streptomyces sp. NPDC059828. Next base: position 75,991 of record NZ_JBHWIW010000011.1, read on the forward strand.
CGCCGGTGGAGACCGTGCCCGGACGTGACGTCCCGGCCGCCCACCGGCGGCTGCGCCAGATCACCGAGGAGTACGAACCGGTCGAGGTCGTCGTGGGCCTGCCCCGCTCGCTCAGCGGCGGGGAAGGCCCGGCGGCGGCCAAGGTCAGGGCCTTCGCCCAGGAGCTGGCCCGAGGGATCGCACCGGTGCCGGTGCGGCTGGTGGACGAGCGGATGACCACGGTCTCGGCCACTCAGGGGCTTCGGGCGTCCGGTGTGAAATCCCGGAAGGGCCGCGCGGTCATCGATCAGGCAGCCGCTGTGATCATCCTTCAGAACGCTCTTGAGTCCGAACGGGTATCGGGTAATCCGCCCGGGGAGAGCGTCGAAGTGGTCATCTGATCGCGATACGGTAACGTTCCGCGCGATGCGGCCCGCTGTTCGAACAGCTGGCGCACTACGTAGAGGCGGGCCGTCCGGGCGTCTCACGGCTGTTTGGGGATCGATGACTGAATATGGCCGGAGCCCCGGCTCCGAACCGTGGCATCCCGAGGACCCTGCCGCTCCCTCCGCCCACGGGCAGCAGGGTCACGGCGGGGACCAGGGATGGACCGGTCATCAGGCATCCCCCGGCTATGACCAGGGTTACGACGCCCAGTACCAGCAGCCGTATCCGCAGCAGGAGCAGCAGTACGGGGGCTACCCGGAACAGCAGCAGTACCAGCAGCAGCAATACGGCGGGCAGCAGCAGTACCAGCAGTACAGCGACCAGCAGCAGTACGCCGACCAGCAGGTCTACGGCACGGGCTCGCACCAGTACGTCGGTCAGCCGTACCCCGCGCAGGGCTACGGCGAACAGGGCTATGCCGAGCAGCAGCAGTACCAGTACGGCGCAGGGGGCTGGGACACCGCGCAGCAGGCGGCGATGCCGTACGAGCCCACCGCCGCCACGCCCTACGGCGACGAGCGGCCCGACCTCTACGGCACCCCCGACGCCTACCCGCCGCCGCAGCCCCCCGGCCGCCGCACCGCTCCGGCCGCCGAGCCGGGACCGGAGACCGGCCCCGATCAGGAGTGGCAGCAGGAGCAGGAAGAGGAAACCCACCCCTTCTTCACCGGTGAGGACCCTGCCGACGACGGCGAGGGCACCGAGCCGGGCGGATCACGCCGCGGCCCGGGAGAGGACCGGGGCCGGGGCCCCAAGAAGCAGAAGAAGGGCCGCAACGGCATCGCCTGCCTGTTCGTGGCGGTCGTACTGGCCGGTGGCGCCGGCGGCGTGGGCTACGTCGGCTACCAGCTCTGGCAGGACAAGTTCGGCGCCGCGCCGGACTTCGCGGGCGGTGGCAGCGGCTCCGTGCAGGTGGAGATCCAGCCGGGCGCGACCGGCGCCGACATCGGCAACGCCCTCAAGGACGCAGGCGTGGTGAAGAGCGTCGACGCCTTCGTCGCCGCGCAGAGCGCGAACCCCGAAGGGGCCAAGATCCAGGACGGCGTCTACACGCTGAAGAAGGGCATGTCGGCGGCGAGCGCCGTCGACATGATGCTCAAGCCCGCCAGCCGCAACGGCTTCACCATCAGCGAGGGCCGGCGCAACTCCTGGGTCTACGAACAGATCGACACCCGCCTCGGACTCAAGGCCGGTACGACCGAGTCCGTCGCCAAGGAACAGGCCGGGAACCTCGGACTCCCCGACTGGGCCAAGGGCCACGAGGACCTCAAGGACCCGCTCGAGGGCTTCCTCTTCCCCGCCACGTACCCGGTCGCCAAGGGAGCCAAGCCCGAGGACGTCCTCAAGAAGATGGTGGCCCGTGCCAACCAGGAGTACGGCAGGGTCGGCCTCGAGGCCAAGGCGAAGAAGCTCGGTCTCGACGGCCCCTGGGAGCTGCTCACCGTGGCCAGCCTGGTCCAGGCTGAGGGCAAGACGGACGACGACTACCGGAAGATGGCCGAGGTCGTCTACAACCGGCTCAAGGCCACCAACACGGAAACGAATCAGCTTCTCCAGTTCGACTCGGCCTTCAACTATCTCAAGGGCGAGAGCAAGATCGACATCAGCGAGTCCGAGATCAACAGCAACCAGGACCCGTACAACACGTACACGCAGAAGGGCCTCACCCCGGGCCCCATCGGCAACCCCGGGCAGAAGGCACTGACAGGGGCCACCACTCCGACGACCGACGGCTGGATGTACTTCGTCGCCACCGACGGAGAGCACAAGACCGAGTTCGCCAAGACCCACGCCGAGTTCCAGAGGCTGAAGGACAAGTTCAATGCGCAGCGCGGCAGTCAGTGACCCCCGCAGGGCCGCCGTACTCGGATCGCCGATCGCCCACTCGCTGTCTCCCGTGCTGCACCGTGCCGCATACGCGGCGCTCGGCCTCGGCGACTGGACCTACGACCGCTTCGAGGTGAACGAGGCGGAGCTGCCCGGTTTCCTCGAGCAGCTCGGTCGCGGCTGGGCCGGACTCTCGCTGACCATGCCGCTCAAGCGGGCGATCATCCCGCTGCTCGACGAGATCAGCGGAACCGCGGCCTCCGTGGAAACCGTCAACACCGTCGTGTTCACCGAGGACGGCCGCCGCACCGGCGACAACACCGACATCCCGGGCATGATCGCCGCGCTGCGGGAGCGCGGCGTGGACAAGGTCGACCACGCAGCCGTGCTGGGCGCCGGTGCCACCGCGTCCTCCGCTCTCGCCGCCCTCGCCCGCATCTGCACGGGCCCGGTCACCGCCTACGTGCGCACCCACGCCCGCGCCGAGGAGATGCGCGGCTGGGGCGAGCGACTCGGGGTCGAGGTGCACACCGCCGACTGGGCGGAGGCGGGTCATGCGCTTGACGCCCCGCTGGTCATCGCCACCACCCCGGCCGGGGCCACGGACGTCCTCGCGCCCTACGTCCCGGAGCGCCCCGGCACCTTCTTCGACGTGGTGTACGACCCGTGGCCGACCCCGCTCGCAGCCGCCTGGACGGAGCAGGGCGGAGCCGTCGTCGGCGGCCTGGACCTCCTGGTCCACCAGGCCGTCCTCCAGGTCGAACTGATGACCGGCCGCACCCCGGGCCCCCTCACCGCGATGCGCACGGCGGGGGAGCGAGCCCTCGCGGAGCGTTAGGCCCTGTCGGGGGCGTTCTTTTCGGGCTCCCGACGCCGGCTATGGCGCTGGCCCCTGGCTTCGCCGGGTGGTACTCCCACGCTGCGTTGTGGGAGTCGCCTGAGGATGCCCCGTACGAGTGGGGTCTGACTCTGCCTTCGGCGGGGGAGCCCCACTGTCTTGCGATGTGTCCCCTCGGCCCGGGGGCCTGGGGAGGCCCCACCTCCTCGGCCCCGGAGGGCCTGGGGAGACCCCATGCTCGGGCTCCAAGGGGGCAGGGGAGAGCCCGCGCCGCTGATGCCGCTGGCTGATGCTCGAGGACCGCATGGGCCGGAGCCGGGCGCGGTTCCGCGGCCGGGCGGAGTTCCGCGGTGCGTTCGGGGGTTCGCGGTGCGCCCTGACACGTGCGGTGGGCCGGAGGACCCGTACGCAAACGCCGGACGGGCTGCGTGGCGAAGGCGCCCGCGTCCGATAGCTGGACCACGATCAGCTGCGCGCCCCGGGGCATGGGAGGATCAAAGGAGGCGGACCAGGGCCGCGCCCCAGGTCGCGCCGTCGCATTCCAGGCGCGAGCAAGAGGAGCACCGTTGAGCAGGTTGCGCTGGCTGACCGCGGGAGAGTCGCACGGCCCCGCACTGGTGGCGACGCTGGAGGGCCTTCCCGCCGGCGTCCCGGTCACCACCGAGATGGTGGCCGATCACCTGGCCAGGCGGCGCCTCGGCTACGGACGCGGTGCGCGGATGAAGTTCGAGCGGGACGAGGTCACCTTCCTCGGCGGCGTACGGCACGGGCTCACGCTCGGCTCCCCGGTCGCGGTCATGGTCGGGAACACCGAGTGGCCCAAGTGGGACAAGGTCATGGCAGCCGACCCGGTGGACCCGGACGTGCTCGCCGAGCTGGCCAGGAACGCTCCGCTGACCCGCCCCCGCCCCGGCCACGCGGACCTCGCCGGAATGCAGAAGTACGGCTTCGACGAGGCCCGGCCGATCCTGGAGCGCGCCAGCGCCCGCGAGACCGCCGCCCGTGTGGCCCTCGGCGCCGTGGCGCGCTCCTACCTCAAGGAGACCGCGGGCATCGAGATCGTCTCGCATGTCGTGGAGCTGGCCGCCGCGAAGGCCCCGTACGGCGTGTACCCGACGCCCGCCGATGTCGAGAAGCTGGATGCCGACCCGGTGCGCTGCCTCGACGCCGACGCCTCGAAGGCGATGGTCGCCGAGATCGACCAGGCCCATAAGGACGGCGACACCCTCGGCGGAGTGGTCGAGGTCCTCGCCTACGGAGTGCCCGTCGGCCTCGGCTCCCATGTCCACTGGGACCGGCGCCTGGACGCCCGGCTCGCCGCCGCGCTCATGGGCATCCAGGCCATCAAGGGCGTCGAGGTCGGTGACGGTTTCGAGCTGGCGCGGGTGCCCGGCTCCAAGGCGCACGACGAGATCATCGCCACTGCGGAGGGCATCCGGCGCACCTCCGGCCGGTCCGGTGGCACCGAGGGCGGGCTCACCACCGGGGAGCTGCTGCGGGTGCGTGCCGCGATGAAGCCGATCGCGACCGTGCCCCGGGCCCTGAAGACCATCGACGTGGCCACCGGTGAGACCGCCGCCGCGCACCACCAACGCTCCGACGTGTGCGCCGTGCCCGCTGCCGGGATCGTCGCCGAGGCCATGGTGGCGCTGGTGCTCGCCGACGCGGTCGCCGAGAAGTTCGGTGGTGACAGCGTCATCGAGACCCGTCGCAACGTACAGACGTACCTCGAGCACCTGGCCATCCGGTGAGCGACGCACACGCGGCCGCAGGCCCGCGGGTCGTGCTGATCGGGCCGATGGGCGTCGGCAAGTCCACCGTCGGCGCTCTGCTGTCCGAGCGGCTCGGCATCGGCTACCGGGACACCGACGCCGATATCGTCACCGCGGAAGGCCGGGAGATCTCGGACATCTTCATCGAGGACGGCGAGCCGCGCTTCCGCGAGCTGGAGCGCGCCGCGGTACGGACCGCGGTCGCCGAGCACACGGGCGTGCTCTCCCTCGGTGGGGGAGCGGTCCTCGACGAGGGCACCCGGGAGCTGCTGGCCCCCCTGCCCGTGGTCTATCTCTCCATGGACGTCGAGGAGGCCGTGCGGCGCGTCGGGTTGAACACCGCCCGCCCGCTGCTCGCCGTCAACCCGCGCCGGCAGTGGCGAGAGCTGATGGACGCCCGGCGCCATCTCTACACCGAAGCCGCGCGCGTCGTCGTCTCCACCGACGGGCGCACCCCCGAAGAGGTCGCCCAGGCGGTCCTCGACGCACTCGAATTGAAGGACGCATGACGGACCAGGACCAGGCAGTCACTCGCATCCAGGTCGCCGGCACGGCGGGCACCGACCCGTACGAGGTGCTCGTCGGCCGTCAGCTGCTCGGTGAACTCCCGGGGCTGATCGGCCCCCGGGCCAAGCGCGTCGCCGTCATCCACCCCGAGGCGCTCGCCGGGACCGGCGAGGCGATCCGCGAGGACCTCGCGGGCCAGGGGTACGAGGCGGTCGCCATCCAGGTGCCCAACGCCGAAGAGGCGAAGACCGCGGAGGTCGCCGCGTACTGCTGGAAGGCACTCGGGCAGACCGGGTTCACCCGCACCGATGTCCTCGTCGGCGTGGGCGGCGGCGCCACCACCGACCTCGCCGGATTCGTGGCCGCGAGCTGGCTGCGCGGAGTGCGCTGGATCGCCGTGCCGACGACGGTACTCGGCATGGTCGACGCGGCCGTCGGCGGCAAGACCGGTATCAACACCGCCGAGGGCAAGAACCTGGTGGGCGCCTTCCACCCACCGGCCGGCGTCCTCTGCGACCTCGGCGCGCTCGACTCGCTCCCGGTCCACGACTACGTCAGCGGCATGGCAGAGATCATCAAGGCCGGTTTCATCGCGGATCCGGCGATCCTCGAGCTGATCGAGGCGGACCCGCAGGGCGCACGCACCCCGGCGGGACCGCACACAGCCGTGCTGATCGAGCGCTCCATCCGGGTCAAGGCCGAGGTCGTCTCCAGCGACCTCAAGGAATCCGGGCTGCGCGAGATCCTCAACTACGGCCACACGCTGGCGCACGCCATCGAGAAGAACGAGCGCTACAAGTGGCGGCACGGCGCGGCGGTCTCCGTCGGCATGGTCTTCGCCGCCGAGCTGGGCCGACTGGCCGGGCGGCTGGACGACGCGACCGCCGAGCGCCACCGCACCGTGCTCGAGTCGGTCGGGCTCCCGCTGACCTACCGCGGCGACCAGTGGCCCAAGCTCCTGGAGACCATGAAGGTCGACAAGAAGTCCCGCGGCGACCTGCTGCGCTTCATCGTCCTGGACGGACTGGCCAAGCCGACCGTGCTGGAGGGCCCCGACCCGGCCGTGCTGCTCGCGGCCTTCGGAGAGGTCTCCGCGTGAGCCGCCGCGTGCTCGTCCTCAACGGACCCAACCTCGGGCGGCTGGGCTCCCGCGAACCCGATGTGTACGGCGCCACCTCGTACGCGGGTCTCGTGGACGCGTGCCAGGGCCTCGGTAAGGAACTCGGCTTCGACGTCGACGTACGAGAGACGAACGACGAGGGCGAGATGATCCGCTGGCTGCACGAGGCGGCCGACGGTTCCCTCCCGGTCGTCCTCAACCCCGGTGCGTTCACGCACTACTCGTACGGAATGCGCGACGCGGCGGCCCAGCGGACCGCGCCGCTCATCGAGGTGCACATCTCCAACCCGTACGCACGCGAGGAATTCCGCCACACCTCGGTGGTCGCCGCGGTCGCGTCCGGTACGGTCGCCGGATTCGGGATCGGCTCGTACCTGCTGGCCCTGCGGGCGCTGGCGGACGAACTCGGCGGCTGAACAGGACCGGTACGGGCACTCAGTACCGGTCCCGGGCGTTCCCCTTGCGGGGGCAGGGGAGGGTACGGTTCGATCCGGGCCGGTCAACTGCCGCCCGACCAGCATGAACTCGCACGAGACGGAGTGGCACCGGATGCACGACGCAGTGGGGGCTCCACTGCCGCCAGGCGGACCGGGACCCGGACAGGGGCCGGCCGCATGGGGGCACCGGCAGCAGGCTCAGCACCCCGCCCCGCCGCCGCGCCCCCCGCACCCGGTCGCCCACCAGCCGGGCCCGCCACAGGGCCCGCCTGGCCGGCATCCGGGTGCTCCCGCTCAGCATCCGGGCCCGCCGCCGCAGGCTCCACCTGCCAGGCACCCGGCTGGGCCCGCCCAAGGGACGCCCGCCCCGCCACAGGCCCCGGTCGCACCCGGCTGGACCGCTCCTGCCCAGCCGAGCCACACCTCGGTACCCGAGTCGCCGCCCGACAGCACGGGATACGTGCGGCTGCCCCCCGGTGGACCGGTACCGGTGCCCACGTCCGTGCCACCCGACAGCGGGACCGGCGCCGCCACGCTCGCCGTGCTGCTCATCGGCCCGGCCGGTGCCGGAAAGACGACCGTGGCCCGCCACTGGGCATCGGCCCGCCGGGTGCCCACCGCCCACATCAGCCTGGACGACGTCCGCGAATGGGTCTGCTCCGGTTTCGCCGACCCACAGTCAGGCTGGAACGACCAGTCCGAGGCCCAGTACCGCCTCGCCCGCCGCACCTGCGGATTCGCCGCGCGCAACTTCCTGGCCAACGGCATCTCCTGCATACTCGACGACGCGGTCTTCCCGGACCGCCCGGTCGTCGGGCTCGGCGGCTGGAAACGCCACGTGGGCCCTGGACTGCTCCCCGTGGTCCTGCTGCCCGGCCTCGATGTGGTCCTCGAGCGCAACGCGGAACGCAGCGGCAACAGGCGCCTCTCCGACGAGGAAGTCGCCAGCATCCACGGCAGGATGGCCGGCTGGTACGGCTCGGGCCTGCCGATCATCGACAACTCGAACTGCGACGTCGAGACCACCTCCCGCATCCTGGACGAGGTCCTGGCACGCGCGCTGGCGAGCCCCCCGGCCTGGTAACCCCCTTCCCGCCACCGTGCTGGACCGGATGCGGTCCCGGCACCGGACTACGGCTCGATCAAGCCCACCCGGATCGCATAGCGCGCGAGCTCCAGCCTGTCCTTCGGACCCCAGTTTCCTGGAAGGGTTGGAGCAGTGGCGCTCGACCGTCTTGACGCTGAATCACGAGAAGGCCGGCGATCTCCTGCGAGCTGTGACCCTCTGCGACGAGTTCGAGGATCTCCTCCTCGCGGTCGGCGACGGGCTTCAGGACGTAGCCGGTCGCGTCCTGCCGCCACCGCTCCGAAGAGGTACCGCTCGTTGTCGTACATGGTCAGGACGAGGATGCGCGTCCGCGGACGGCACGCGGGCGGCCAGGAGACCGAGCGGCAGTGCCGACCCACACGCACATCCGGTAGGGCGCAGGCCAGCCATGCCGTAGAGTTCTGTGCACCGACGCGGGGTGGAGCAGCTCGGTAGCTCGCTGGGCTCATAACCCAGAGGTCGCAGGTTCAAATCCTGTCCCCGCTACTGACTCAGTACAGCAGGGCCCGACGTGTAGGCGTCGGGCCCTGTGCCGTTTGGCCCCCGGCAGAGGGCATGACTTCGCGTACCCGCTTGCGAGTCCGGTTGGGGGCCTGGCGGCACGCGGGCCGGTAGTAGAGGGAGTCACCAGGGGAGACGGTCGCACCGCCGACATCGTGTGGGTGGGACCCCCGGTACCTGGCGGGGGCCGGATCGCCTCAGTCCGTGGCAGGAGGGTTCGCGGCCGGGGAACAACCCCCGGGAGCCGGCGTCTCGTGTCTGACCGTCGGCTCAGACGGCCCCCGGGGTGCCATGCATGGCGGAAGCCCGTGGGAACGGGCTGAGGGCGCTCGTGGTCGCGGGGATGCGGGGGAGGCCGGGACAGGTGAAGCCGAGCTTGGTCATGGCCCGGATGACTTCACTGGCGCTGAAGTCGCGGCGGTCTTGGCGTGTGATGATCTGCCCGACCTGCTTGACGGGGTAGGTGTGGCGGCCGATGATCACGGACTCGCCGGTGACCTGCTCGGGCTTGACGCCCTTCATGGATTCCAGGACGCCTCTCTTGGTGAGGTCGAACGGGAAGCGGGCGATGACGCAGCGCATGATGCCTCACAGGGAGAGGTTGGAAGGGGCGGATCCTGTCGCGGTGAGTTGGTCAGCGGGCGAGGGCGAGGATGTCCGGAGCGCTGCCCTGTTCGTCGACGACGGGCAGGGCGGCGGGTCGGCGGTGGCGCATCGAATGCGCGGCTTCGGGCGTGGTGGTCACGGGCGGCATGAACGGCCAGTCGTCGCCGAGGATGTCGCGCAGCTGGACCCGGTCCGTGTACGCGGAGCTGTCACGGAATGCGGCGAGTTGGGCCTGGGTGACCAGTTCGGTGCACAGGCCGTCGTTGTCGCAGACGAGCAGGTGCCCGGAGCGGGCGCTGTCCATGACGGACAAGGCGACCTCGATGGTCATGTCGTCCCAGACCTGCGGTCCGGCTGTCGTGGCGTCGGTCTCCGACTCGTGCACGGGGGTGGCATTCGCCGAGCGGGGCTGCATCTGAACCAGCGTCAAAACGTGCCTCCTGCAGAGATGGGTCAGTTTCCTGATCACGAAGGTTCTAGGCCGCCGCGCCGAAGGAGGAATGCCGCACGGTCACGCGCCGGGCGGCCGAAGCGGGGCTGCGTCGGCTGCGTGGGGCCACGCCGCGCTTGCGCCGCTCGGTCACCGGCGTGGTGATCGTCACCGGGATACCGGAGGGGGGCTGGGCGCCGGTGATCCGGCTGAGTGCCTCCTCGCCGGATCGGACCTGGGTGGTCCGGGGCACGATGCCGGCAGCCCTCATGAGACGGGCCATGGCGCGGCGCTGGTTGGGAGTGACGAGGGTGACGACGCTGCCGGACTCGCCGGCACGCGCGGTACGGCCGCCGCGGTGAAGGTAGTCCTTGGGGTCGGTCGGCGGGTCGACGTTGACGACAAGGTCGAGGTTGTCGACGTGGATGCCGCGGGCCGCGACATTCGTGGCGACCAGCACGGTGATGTGCCCGGTCTTGAACTGGGTGAGTGTGCGGGTGCGCTGCGGCTGTGACTTCCCGCCGTGCAGGGACGCCGCGCGGACACCGCTGTTCAGGAGGTCCCGCGTGAGGCGGTCCACGGCGTGCTTGGTGTCCAGGAACATGATCACCCGTCCCTCGCGCGCCGCGATCTGGGTCGTCGTCCGACGCTTGTCGTCGCCGTCCACGTGCAGGACGTGGTGTTCCATCGTGGTGACCGCGCCCTGGGAGGGATCGACGGAGTGGACCACGGGGTCGGTGAGGTAGCGGCGGACCAGAAGATCGACGTTACGGTCCAGGGTGGCGGAGAACAGCATCCCCTGGCCCTCGGGGCGTACCTGGTCCACGAGGGCGGTGACCTGCGGCATGAAACCCATGTCCGCCATCTGATCGGCCTCGTCGAGGACGGTGACCGCGACCTGGTCCAGCCGGCAGTCACCCCGGTCGATGAGGTCCTTGAGACGGCCCGGCGTTGCGACGACGACCTCGGCACCACCCCGCAGCGCACTGACCTGCCTGCCTGCCGATACTCCGCCCACGACAGTGGCCAGGCGCAGCTTCACCGCACGGGCGTAGGGGGCGAGCGCCTCGGTCACCTGCTGCGCCAGCTCACGTGTCGGCACGAGGATCAGGGCCAGCGGCTGACGTGGTTCGCCGCGTTGCCCGGCGGTCCGGGCCAGCAGCGCCAGTCCGAATGCCAGGGTCTTGCCGGACCCGGTACGCCCGCGACCGAGGACGTGACGGCCCGCCAGAGCGTTCGGCAAGGTCGCGCCCTGGATCGGGAACGGCACCGACAGGCCCTCCGCGGTGAGCGCGGCCAGCAACTCCTCGGGCATGTCGAGGTCGGCGAACGCCTCGACGGCGGGCAGCGCCGGAGTGATCGTCTTCGGCAGGGCGAACTCGCCCTGCGCTGCGGCGGGCCGCCGGCCTTGGCCGCCCGAGCGGCTCGGACGCCCAGAACGGCTCGCAGCGGGTGAGCCGAAGCGGTCACCCTTGCCCGCACCCGTGCCATAGCGGAAAGCAAGGCCGCCGGTGCGGCGGCTGGCGCGGGAGGAGCGGTCGTTCGTACGAGCGGGGTTCATTCAGAACCTTCCTTGATACGGCACGCATCAAGGAATTCCGCCGCGAAAGACTAGCGCGGGAAATCGCAGGAACGGGCCGAATGAAATGCGAAAGCGTGTGGCCTGCAGTGAATCCAATGCGGCGCAGCCGAAGAAATAGGTGACGCCATGTGGACGTCGAATTCGGCTCCGAAAAGGCAGGCGTTGACCGTGCGCTCACCTGTGGCGAAGCCGCTTCCATGACTGCTGGCGTCACCCGATCGGCGGCCACTTTGAACGAGCTCACCAGGGGCAATGCTCGTATCCGGGGCCCTCGGCCGCCCCGGTCCACAGGGCGCGGTAGATGTCAGGCGGGAACGATGTTCTCGGCCGTCGGGCCCTTCTGGCCCTGCGCGATGTCGAACGTGACCTTCTGGCCTTCGGCCAGTTCACGGAAGCCCTGGGCGGCGATGTTCGAGAAGTGGGCGAACACGTCAGCGCCGCCACCGTCCGGCTCGATGAAGCCGAAACCCTTGGCCGCGTTGAACCACTTCACGGTGCCTGACGCCATGTCATATCTCCTTTGGGGGCCTGCGGTGCGCCGGGAACCCCTCATGCGGGGGGCCGGGTCGCCGCGATGACGCCCCGTCCGGAAAGGACCGCCAGTACGAAACGCTTCCAGCAGCTGAAATTGCTGGCAAGGCGCCTGAAGTTGGGAACCACAACTGCAACTGATCTCGACAGTAGCATGCGGTAGTGGCCCGCGTACGGAAAAGGATTCCACTTGGCTAATTGCGGTAAAAACGCTCCCGGCGTCGCGTGCTAAACCCTCACCTCGCGGTCACAGACATTGATCCGCCCGGACCGCAGTGTTTCAGGAGGAGCGGTCGTCTTCGCGCATGGAGGCGACTACGCCCGGCGACACGATTCGCACCGCTCAGGCGGCGCCGATTTCATCGGCCCGTACGCCGGTCCGCCGCAGATCAGGGCCGCGCAGCTATGGCGGCGCGACCCTGATCATGAGCGGCACAGCAGAACGCATGCCGAGACGTGAGCGAAGTCCGAACGCCGCGACAGCTGACGTAGACGCCATTTTGGCGCACACCATCCCGCGGCCACGGAAGACGGCCCTGCGTCGCGCACCCTCATGTGTGCGGGATCCGCCCGACGCTGCAGGCCCTGGATCAGACCTCGGTCGTCGGGTTCGCCGATTCGGCGGCGCGGCGGTATTCGGTGTTGATGCGCTGGGCTTCTTCGAGCTGGTCCTCGAGGATGATGATGCGGCAGGCTGCCTCGATGGGGGTGCCCTGGTCGACGAGTTCGCGCGCGCGGGCCGCGATGCGCAGTTGGTAGCGGGAGTAGCGGCGGTGGCCGCCCTCGGAGCGCAGCGGTGTGATCAGGCGGGCTTCGCCGATGGCGCGGAGAAAGCCCTGGCTGGTGCCGAGTATTTCGGCCGCCCGACCCATCGTGTAGGCGGGGTAGTCGTCGTCATCGAGACGGCCGAAGGAGTCGTCTGCGGTCATTGCACCTCTCTGGGAACGCGTCGAGGGGCCCTGGCGCCTACTGGCACCAGGGCCCCGAAGGAACTACTACACCATCCGCCGGCCCCAGTACTGCGCCGGCCTTCTGTTTCCGCACACTCACCTGGGAGAAGATGAGGAATGCGGGGATCGCGGTTGCTTGACCGAAGACCACCTCGCTCACGATGTCCTGCGGTACCCGGGTTCAGACGTCCACCCGGGCGATCCTGATGGCGCCCGTTCCTCCGTTCTTCCTCTTGATCCATCACTTGCCAAACCGGAACTGCGTACTGCTGTAACGCGGGGTACTTCTTGCACTGCTGGTGTTGCGTACTACTGGTGGCCTCGCCGAGCGCCACGCTTCGCAGCCGGCCCCGTCGCCTGTCTCCGCTGGCTTGGGAACCCGCCCTGCCGAACTGCCCGGTACGTGCGCCCGCAGCCGACGCCTTTACCGGGGCCCTGCTCACTGACTTCACTGCTGGGTGCTGCGAACTGCACTTACGAGTACTGCACTGCGTCAACTGCGGTACTGCTCACGGCGGCCCCTGAACTGCGGGCCCCGGCCCGGTCGTCAGCCCCGTCGCCGTCCTGCAACCACTCTGGCTTCGGAACTCCACCACCGACCCGTCCTGCGCACTGCAACTGCAGGTACTGCCGCCCGGCACTTCTCTGCCGGGCCCGGATGTCCATCTCACGGCTACGAGAGAAACCATAACCACATCACCGCCCAATGTCTACTTTGGCCAACGTAGATTTTCATCCGTCTGGGGGTGAGGTCATCGCGTGCGGACAGCGATGATGACGGGATCAAGCCGGAATCACCGCCCCAGGCCGGGGCGCAGGCACGGTAGGCGCAAGGGCGGGCATCGGCCGACCACGTGGGGATCGTCTCCGTCGCCGGTGGTGTCGCCGCCGCGGCGCTGGCCATCGTGACGAACGCGGTTGTCGGACTGCTCGTCCTCTCCCTGTCCTCGCCGTCCTCGGTCCCGTCATCGCAGGGCACGCGGCGCACCTGCTTGTCCGCGCCCTGCGGGCCGTGTCAGCGCTGCTGCCCGGCCGAGGCTCCCCGGCTCGCCCGGCAGACACCATGCCTGCCGGGCCTGCCGGGGACTCGGCCCCCGACGTCCGGCTGACGCGGAGCGATGGGCGCGCGCAGGGCGGCCCCGTCATGCCAACCGCTGGGCCGAAGGGGTGACGGGGACATGCGTGGGACACGGAGGCGGCGCCCGCCGTGGAGCGGGGCACAGGGAATCGGTGGGAGCAGGCCTTCTGCCACCGCAAAGCCGGGGTGGCCGGGGGCTTGCAGCGGGGGCGCCGGAGGGGAGACCCGGAATGCCGGGCACTCGGGTGCCGGACGGTCCACCGTCTTCGTGCCCCGCACGGCCGCGCTCGACCGGCCGAATCGTCCCCGCGCTCTTACGCTCGAGTCATGTCCGAGGTGTTCGCCGCCCGACGAGGGCGGCTGCGGGACAGGTTCGCAGCCGCGGGAAGCGCCGCGGCGCTGGTGTCGCGGCCTGCCAATGTCCGCTATCTCGCAGGGGCCGCGCCCCCAGGCGCCGTACTGCTGCTCGGTCCCGAGGGGCCGGGAGGGGACACGCTCGTGTGCCCCAGCACCCCGTCGGGTGACGCGCTGGAAGGCAGGCTTGACGACGAGATGCGGCAGACCGTGCTGTCCGCCGACGGCGGTGACCCCGCCGTCGCTGCGGCACAGGCCGCACGTACGGCCGGTGCCGATTCCCTCGCCGTCGAGGAGCACCACCTCACCGTCGCCCGGCACCGGGCCCTCGGCTCCGTCGCAGCCCAGCTGCTCCTGTGCGATCTGGGCGGGGCTGTCGAGCAGCAGCGGACGGTCAAGGACGAGGACGAGATCGCCTGCATCCGGATCGCCGCCGAGATCGCCGACCAGGCCCTCGGTGAACTCCTCGAATCCATTCTCGTCGGCCGTACCGAGCGCCATCTCGCCCTCGAACTGGAGCGGCGCCTCGTGGACCACGGCGCCGACGGCCCCGCCTTCCCCACCAGTGTGGCCACCGGGCCCAACGCCGGACTGAGCGGACACCGCCCCTCCGACCGACGGGTCGAGGAAGGTGACTTCCTCTCCGTCTGCCTCGGCGCCAACTACCGTGGCTACCGTTGCGAGATCGGCCGGACCTTCGTCATCGGCACCACCCCGGCCGACTGGCAGATCGAGCTGTACGACCTCGTCTTCGCCGCTCAGCGCGCCGGACGGGAGGCCCTGGCGCCCGGCGTCGCATACCGCGACGTGGACCGGGCGGCCCGCCAGGTACTCACCGGCGCGGGGCACGCCGACGGCCTCACACCCTGGATCGGGCACGGCGTAGGACTCGAAATCGACGAGGACCCGCAGCTGGCCCCTGCGGCCATGGGTAAACTGGACGCTTGTGTGCCGGTCACCGTCGAACCGGGGGTCCACCTCCCGGGCCGGGGCGGGGTCCGGATCGATGACACGCTCGTCGTGCGCCAGGAGGCGGACGGCGGACCCGAGCTACTCACCATCACGACCAAGGAGCTGCTCGCGCTGTAGGCGCGGACCTTCGCACTCCTGGGTCGTCCACCAGCGTCAGTCCAGGAGATTCCGCAACCGTGGCCACCACGAACGACCTCAAGAACGGCATGGTGCTCAAGCTCGACAACGACCAGCTCTGGTCCGTCGTCGAGTTCCAGCACGTCAAGCCCGGCAAGGGCCCGGCCTTCGTGCGCACCAAGCTCAAGAACGTGCTGTCCGGAAAGATCGTCGACAAGACCTTCAACGCCGGCATCAAGGTCGAGACGGCCACCGTCGACCGCCGCGACATGCAGTTCTCGTACATGGATGGCGAGTACTTCGTCTTCATGGACATGCAGACGTACGACCAGCTGCACGTCTCCCGTCCCGCGGTCGGCGACGCCGCCAACTTCCTCATCGAGGGCTTCACCGCCACCGTGGCGACGCACGAGGGCGAGGTGCTCTACGTCGAGCTCCCGGCCGCGGTCGAGCTCGTCATCCAGGAGACCGAGCCCGGCGTCCAGGGCGACCGCTCCACCGGTGGCACCAAGCCCGCCACCCTGGAGACCGGCTACACCATCCAGGTGCCGCTCTTCATCACCACCGGCGAGAAGATCAAGGTCGACACCCGTTCCGGCGACTACCTCGGCCGGGTGAACAGCTAACCGTGGCTGCCCGCAACAAGGCCCGCAAGCGCGCCTTCCAGATCCTCTTCGAGGCCGACCAGCGCGGGGCCTCCGTGCAGACGGTCCTCGCCGACTGGATCCGGCACGCCCGGACCGACGACCGTCAGCCGCCGGTGAACGAGTACACGATGGAGCTGGTCGAGGGGTACGCGAAGCAGGCGGACCGTATCGACGAGCTCATCGCCACCTACTCGGTCGGCTGGACGCTCGACCGCATGCCGGTGGTGGACCGCAACATTCTGCGGCTCGGTGCGTACGAGCTGGTCTGGGTGGACGAGACTCCGGACGCGGTCGTGATCGACGAGGCGGTCCAGCTGGCCAAGGAGTTCTCCACGGACGAGTCCCCCTCGTTCGTGAACGGGCTCCTCGCCCGCGTGAAGGACCTCAAGCCGAGCCTGCGCCGCGAGGCATAGTTCTCCGTTCTCGCCACGGTGGCCCCGCAGTACACGTACTGCGGGGCCACCGTGTTTCGGTGCGGCGGCCGACAGCCGCTCCACGCCGTCTCGGGCAAGCCCGACGAGGCCCGAGCCTGTCCTGGCCCTGACGAAGCCAGGGGGAGACGGAGGACGGGCACCGCGGAGCCGCAACGGGGTGCGGCACGCCGCGACCCGACGGCCCGGCGCCGCGAGACCCCACGGGACGCGGCCGCGCCGGAAACGCCGCCGGGCCGGCAGAAGCTCTCGCTCCCCCCGGCCCGGCGGCACGTTTCTGCGGAGTCTCAGCCCTCTTCGTGGGCGACCGCACGCCTCGCATCCGCGTCCAGCACGCCCCAGCTGATCAGCTGCTCGGTCAGGACCGACGGGGACTGGTCGTAGATCACGGCAAGGGTGCGCAGGTCGTCCTGGCGGATCGAGAGCACCTTGCCGTTGTAGTCGCCGCGCTGGCTCTGGATCGTCGCGGCATAGCGCTGAAGCGGCCCCGCCTTCTCCGCGGGTACATGGGCCAGGCGCTCCAGATCGAGAACGAGCTTCGGCGGCGGCTCGGCGGCTCCGCCAGGCGTGGTGCCCGGGAGGAGCTCCTGCACCGGGACGCCGTAGAAGTCCGCCAGCTCGGCAAGGCGCTGAACGGTCACGGCGCGGTCGCCGCGCTCGTAGGACCCGACGACAACGGCCTTCCAGCGGCCCTGGGACTTCTCCTCCACCCCGTGGAGCGAGAGCCCCTGCTGGGTGCGGATGGCGCGGAGCTTGGCCCCGAGCTGCTTTGCGTATTCGCTGGACATATAGCTCCCCGGACACTGAATCGACGTGCGGCTCGGCCGCGCGGCTGGTCACTCACTGTGAGGTTACGCAGCGTGATTTGGCTGCGTCAAGCCGAAAGGTCCGTGCGACCCTCCCGAGGGGTGTGACCAGGGCACCTGTCAGCGCCTGGTACCGTGGACGACGCACATTCCGACGTCCTTTAAGGTCCGTCCCGTGAGGCGGAGAAGGAGGTCCGTTTCGTATGGACGCACACAGCTCCGATGCCGCGCGCCCCGTCCTTGAGGGCCCCGACATCGCGCGGGTACTGACCCGCATCGCACACGAGATCGTCGAACGCGCCAAGGGCGCCGAAGACGTGGTGCTCCTCGGCATCCCGACGCGCGGGATCCATCTTGCCCGCCGACTCGCCGACAAGCTCGCCGAGATCACCGGACGCACTGTTCCGGTCGGTTCGCTCGACATCACCATGTACCGCGATGACCTGCGGCTTCGTCCCGCTCGGGCCCTCGCGCGCACCGAAATTCCCGCAGACGGCATCGACGGCCGTCTGGTCGTTCTCGTCGACGACGTGCTCTTCTCCGGGCGCACCATCCGCGCCGCCCTCGACGCACTGGGCGACATCGGCCGCCCGCGCGCCGTCCAGCTGGCGGTGCTCGTCGACCGCGGCCACCGGGAGCTGCCGATCCGCGCCGACTACGTCGGGAAGAACCTGCCCACGTCGCTCCGGGAGACGGTCAAGGTCCAGCTCGCCGAGGAGGACGGTCGCGACACCGTGCTGCTCGGCGTGGGTGAGACCGCCCCCGCCGGTCAGCCGTAGCACCTCGTACGGTCCGGGACAGCCCTTCCTCCCGGACACCGCGCCCGCCCGGCTCAAGGCACCGCGCCCCGCGGTTCTGCGCCTGCGCGCCCGCATGCCCCGCATACCGCCACACACCGGAGCACACCCAGATGAAGCGTCACCTCATCTCGGCCGCCGACCTCACCCGTGACGACGCCGTCCTCATCCTCGACACCGCCGAGGAGATGGCACGGGTCGCCGACCGGCCGATCAAGAAGCTGCCCACTCTGCGCGGACGGACCGTCGTCAACCTCTTCTTCGAGGACTCGACGCGTACCCGGATCTCCTTCGAGGCCGCCGCGAAGCGGCTCTCCGCCGATGTCATCAACTTCTCCGCCAAGGGGTCGTCCGTCTCCAAGGGCGAGTCCCTGAAGGACACCGCGCTCACCCTGGAGGCGATGGGCGCCGACGCGGTCGTGATCCGCCATCACGCCTCCGGCGCGCCCTACCGGCTCGCGAACTCGGGCTGGATCGACGGCGCCGTCGTCAACGCGGGCGACGGTACGCACGAGCACCCCACCCAGGCCCTGCTGGACGCCTTCACGATGCGCCGCCGCCTCGTCGGCCGGGACGCGGGCATGGGGCGCGACCTGGATGGCCGGCGGATCACGATCGTCGGCGACGTGCTGCACAGCCGGGTGGCCCGCTCGAACGTCCATCTGCTGCACACCCTGGGCGCCCAGGTCACCCTCGTGGCTCCGCCCACGCTGGTCCCGGTCGGCGTCGGGGCCTGGCCGTGCGAGGTCTCGTACGACCTGGACAGCGTGCTGCCGAAGTCCGACGCGGTGATGATGCTGCGGGTGCAGCGTGAGCGGATGAACGCCGCGTTCTTCCCGACCGAGCGCGAGTACTCGCGCCGCTACGGCCTCGACGGGGACCGGATGGCCCGGATGCCCGAGCACGCCGTCGTGATGCATCCCGGGCCGATGAACCGGGGCATGGAGATCACCGCCGAGGTGGCCGACTCGGACCGCTGTACCGCGGTCGAGCAGGTGGCCAACGGTGTGTCCATCCGGATGGCCGTCCTCTACCTGCTGCTCGGCGGTTCCGAACCCGCCGCGTCCGTCACGAACGCCCGCACCGAGGAGACGAAGTAACCATGAGCAAGATCCTTATCCGTGGCGCGAAGGTACTCGGCGGCGAGGCGCAGGACGTCCTGATCGAGGGCGAGACGATCGCCGCGGTGGGCGCGGAGCTGGACGCCGGCGATGCCACCGTCATCGAGGCCCAGGGCAAGATCCTGCTGCCCGGCCTGGTCGACCTGCACACTCATCTGCGCGAGCCCGGGCGGGAGGACTCCGAGACCGTCCTCACCGGCACCCGCGCCGCCGCCAGCGGTGGCTACACCTCCGTGTTCGCGATGGCCAACACCTTCCCGGTCGCCGACACCGCGGGTGTGGTCGAGCAGGTGTGGCGCCTCGGCCGGGAACACGGCTACTGCGACGTGCAGCCCATCGGCGCCGTCACCGTGGGCCTGGAGGGCAAGAAGCTCGCCGAACTCGGCGCGATGCACGAGTCCGCCGCGGGTGTCACCGTGTTCTCGGACGACGGCAAGTGCGTGGACGACGCGGTGATCATGCGCCGGGCCCTGGAGTACGTGAAGGCCTTCGGCGGGGTCGTCGCCCAGCACGCCCAGGAGCCGCGGCTGACCGAGGGCGCCCAGATGAACGAGGGCGTCGTCTCGGCCGAGCTGGGCCTGGGTGGCTGGCCCGCCGTCGCCGAGGAGTCGATCATCGCCCGCGATGTGCTGCTCGCCGAGCACGTCGGCTCTCGCGTCCACGTCTGCCATCTGTCGACGGCGGGCTCGGTCGCGATCGTCCGCTGGGCCAAGTCCCGCGGTATCGACGTCACCGCCGAGGTCACCCCGCACCACCTGCTCCTCACCGACGAGCTGGTCCGTACGTACAACCCGATCTACAAGGTCAATCCGCCGCTGCGGACCGAGCACGACGTCATGGCGCTGCGCGAGGCCCTCGCGGACGGCACGATCGACATCGTCGCCACCGACCACGCCCCGCACCCCCACGAGGACAAGGACTGCGAGTGGGCCGCGGCGGCGATGGGCATGGTCGGCCTGGAGACGGCCCTGTCCGTCGTCCAGCAGACGATGATCGAGACCGGACTGCTGACCTGGGAGGGCGTCGCGGACCGGATGTCCTTCGCCCCCGCCCGGATCGGAAGGGCCGACGGCCACGGCCGTCCCGTCTCGGCTGGTGAGCCCGCCAACCTCACCCTGGTCGATCCGGCATACCGTGGAACCGTGGACCCCGCGGGCTTCGCCTCCCGCAGCCGCAACACCCCCTACGAGGGCCGTGAGCTGCCGGGTCGCGTCACCCACACCTTCCTGCGGGGCCGGGCGACGCTCATGGACGGGAAGCTGGCGTGACACCTGCACTGATCAATCTGGCGGCCGAACCGGTCGGACCGAAGTCCGCGGAGGTGACCGACTGGGCCGCCCGCATCGGCTGGGTGCTGGGCCTCCTGCTCTTCGTCGCCCTCGTCTACTGGCTGATGCGCCAGGGCTGGAAGTGGCGTGGCGAACTCCAGTCGGATCTGCCCGGGCTGCCCACCGTGCCCGAAACCCCGGGACCCGCGCGGCTGAGCCTCAGCGGCCGGTACCACGGCTCGACCAGCGCGGGCCAGTGGCTCGACCGCATCGTGGCGCACGGCCTCGGCACCCGCAGCCGCGTCGAGCTGAGCCTCACCGACGCCGGTGTCGGCGTCGTACGCCCCGGGGCCACCGACTTCCTCATTCCGGCCGCCGCCCTGCGCGGGGCACGGCTGGACAAGGGCATCGCCGGCAAGGTCCTCGCCGAGGGCGGACTGCTGATCATCACCTGGGAGCACGGCGAGCGGCAGATCGACTCCGGCTTCCGCTCCGACCACGCGGCCGAGCACGCCGCCTGGGTCGAGGCCGTCAGCGCACTCAGCCCGGCAACCGCGAAGCACACCGAGATCCCGACAGACCCGACAACCGCGCAGCACACCACGATCCCGACGGAAGGCGCCGCACGATGACGACCTCCACCAGGGGAACCCGCGTTCCCGCCGTACTCGTCCTGGAGGACGGCCGCACCTTCCGCGGCCGCGCCTACGGGGCCGTGGGGGTGACCTTCGGCGAGGCCGTGTTCTCCACCGGTATGACCGGCTACCAGGAGACCCTCACCGACCCCTCGTACCACCGCCAGGTCGTGGTGATGACCGCCCCGCACGTCGGCAACACGGGCGTCAACGACGAGGACCCCGAGTCATCCCGCATCTGGGTGGCCGGATACGTCGTGCGTGACCCCGCCCGCATCCCCTCCAACTGGCGCTCGCGGCGCTCCCTGGACGAGGAGCTGGCCCGCCAGGGTGTCGTCGGCATCAGCGGCGTCGACACCCGCGCCCTCACCCGCCACCTGCGTGAGCGGGGAGCGATGCGGGTCGGAATCTTCTCCGGGAACGCACTGCCCGACGAGGGCACGATGCTCGCCGAGGTGCGCCAGGCACCCGAGATGAAGGGCGCCGACCTCTCCGCCGAGGTCGCCACCAAGGAGCCCTACGTCGTCCCCGCGGTCGGTGACAGGAAGTTCACCGTCGCCGCCGTCGACCTCGGCATCAAGGGCATGACCCCGCACCGGATGGCCGAGCGCGGCATCGAGGTGCACGTGCTGCCCGCCACCGCGACCGCCGACGACGTCTACGCCGTGAACCCGGACGGGGTGTTCTTCTCCAACGGTCCCGGTGACCCGGCCACCGCCGACCACGCCGTATCCGTGATGCGGGCCGTGCTCGAGCGCAGGACGCCGCTGTTCGGCATCTGCTTCGGCAACCAGATCCTGGGCCGGGCGCTCGGCTTCGGCACGTACAAGCTCAAGTACGGCCACCGTGGCATCAACCAGCCCGTACAGGACCGCACGACCGGCAAGGTCGAGGTCACCGCGCACAACCACGGATTCGCCGTCGACGCCCCGCTCGACAAGGTCTCCGAAACCCCCTTCGGCCGCGCCGAGGTCTCCCATGTCTGCCTCAACGACGACGTGGTGGAGGGCCTCCAGCTGCTCGACCAGCCGGCCTTCAGTGTCCAGTACCACCCCGAAGCCGCCGCAGGCCCGCACGACGCCGCGTACCTGTTCGACCGCTTCGTCTCCCTGATGGAGGGCCAGCGTGCCTAAGCGCACCGATATCCAGTCCGTCCTGGTCATCGGCTCCGGCCCGATCGTCATCGGCCAGGCAGCCGAGTTCGACTACTCCGGCACCCAGGCCTGCCGGGTCCTCAGGTCCGAGGGCCTGCGGGTCATCCTGGTGAACTCCAATCCGGCGACGATCATGACCGACCCGGAGATCGCCGACGCCACCTATGTCGAGCCGATCACCCCCGAGTTCGTCGAGAAGATCATCGCCAAGGAGCGCCCCGACGCCCTGCTGCCCACCCTCGGCGGCCAGACCGCGCTCAACACCGCGATCTCCCTGCACGAGGCCGGGACGCTGGAGAAGTACGGCGTCGAGCTCATCGGCGCGAACGTCGAGGCCATCAACAAGGGCGAGGACCGCGACCTCTTCAAGGGCGTCGTCGAAGCCGTCAACCGCAAGATCGGCCACGGCGAGTCCGCCCGCTCGGTCATCTGCCACTCCATGGACGACGTGCTCAAGGGCGTCGACACCCTCGGCGGCTACCCGGTGGTCGTCCGCCCCTCCTTCACCATGGGCGGTGCCGGATCCGGCTTCGCGCACGACGAGGACGAGCTGCGCCGCATCGCGGGACAGGGCCTCAGCCTGTCGCCCACCACCGAGGTGCTCCTGGAGGAGTCCATCCTCGGCTGGAAGGAGTACGAGCTGGAGCTGATGCGCGACAAGAACGACAACGTCGTGGTCGTCTGCTCCATCGAGAACTTCGACCCGATGGGCGTGCACACCGGTGACTCCATCACCGTCGCCCCGGCGATGACCCTGACCGACCGCGAGTACCAGATCCTGCGCGACATCGGCATCGCCGTCATCCGCGAGGTCGGTGTGGACACCGGCGGCTGCAACATCCAGTTCGCCGTCGACCCCGAGGACGGCCGGGTCATCGTCATCGAGATGAACCCCCGGGTCTCCCGGTCCTCGGCGCTGGCATCCAAGGCCACCGGCTTCCCGATCGCGAAGATCGCGGCCCGGCTCGCCGTCGGCTACACCCTGGACGAGATTCCCAACGACATCACCGAGCAGACCCCGGCCTCCTTCGAGCCGACGCTCGACTACGTGGTGGTCAAGGCCCCGCGCTTCGCCTTCGAGAAGTTCCCGTCCGCCGACAACACCCTCACCACCACCATGAAGTCGGTGGGCGAGGCCATGGCGATCGGCCGCAACTTCACCGAGGCGCTCCAGAAGGCGCTGCGCTCCCTGGAGAAGAAGGGCTCGCAGTTCGACTTCACGAGCCCCCTCGGCGACAAGGCCGAGCTGCTGCGTGATTCCGCCCGTCCCACCGACGGCCGGATCAACACCGTGATGCAGGCGATCCGCGCCGGTGCCACCCCCGAGGAGATCTTCGAGTCCTCGAAGATCGACCCCTGGTTCGTGGACCAGCTCTTCCTCATCAAGGAGATCGCCGACGAGCTGGCCGCAGCCGGCAAGCTCGACCCCGAGCTGCTCGCCGAGGCCAAGCGGCACGGCTTCTCCGACGCCCAGATCGCCGGGATCCGCGGACTGCGCGAAGACGTGGTCCGCGAGGTGCGGCACGCCCTCGGCATCCGGCCCGTCTACAAGACGGTCGACACCTGCGCCGCCGAGTTCGCCGCGAAGACCCCGTATTTCTACTCCTCGTACGACGAGGAGACCGAGGTCTCCCCGCGCGAGAAGCCCGCCGTGATCATCCTCGGCTCGGGACCCAACCGCATCGGCCAGGGCATCGAGTTCGACTACTCCTGCGTCCACGCCTCCTTCGCGCTCAGCGAAGCGGGCTTCGAGACCGTGATGGTCAACTGCAATCCGGAGACCGTCTCCACCGACTACGACACCTCCGACCGGCTCTACTTCGAGCCGCTCACCCTGGAGGACGTGCTGGAGATCGTCCACGCCGAGACCCTCGCGGGCCCGGTCGCCGGTGTGGTGGTCCAGCTCGGCGGGCAGACCCCGCTGGGCCTGTCGCAGGCGCTCAAGGACAACGGCGTCCCGGTCGTGGGCACCTCGCCCGAGGCGATCCACGCCGCCGAGGACCGCGGCGCCTTCGGCCGCGTACTCGCCGAGGCCGGGCTGCCCGCCCCCAAGCACGGCACCGCGAGCACCTTCGCCGCGGCCAAGGCGATCGCCGACGAGATCGGCTACCCCGTCCTCGTGCGCCCGTCGTACGTGCTCGGCGGCCGCGGCATGGAGATCGTCTACGACGAGACCCGCCTCGAGTCGTACATCGCCGAGTCCACCGAGATCAGTGCCGACCGCCCCGTGCTGGTCGACCGCTTCCTCGACGACGCCATCGAGATCGACGTCGACGCCCTCTACGACGGCACCGAGCTCTACCTCGGGGGCGTCATGGAGCACATCGAGGAGGCCGGGATCCACTCCGGCGACTCCGCCTGCGCGCTACCCCCGATCACCCTCGGCGGCTACGACATCAAGCGGCTGCGGGCCTCGACCGAGGCGATCGCCAAGGGCGTCGGTGTGCGCGGACTGATCAACATCCAGTTCGCGATGGCCGGCGACATCCTGTACGTGCTGGAGGCCAACCCGCGCGCCTCACGTACCGTTCCGTTCACCTCCAAGGCCACCGCCGTGCCGCTCGCCAAGGCCGCCGCGCGGATCTCGCTCGGCGCCACCGTCGCCGAGCTGCGTGCGGAGGGCCTGCTGCCCGCTGAGGGCGACGGCGGCACGCTGCCGATGGACGCCCCCATCTCCGTCAAGGAGGCCGTGATGCCGTGGAGCCGCTTCCGCGACATCCACGGGCGCGGCGTCGACACCGTCCTCGGCCCGGAGATGCGCTCCACCGGTGAGGTCATGGGCATCGACTCGGTCTTCGGCACCGCTTACGCCAAGTCCCAGGCAGGCGCCTACGGCCCGCTGCCCACCAAGGGCCGCGCCTTCATCTCCGTCGCCAACCGCGACAAGCGCTCGATGATCTTCCCGGCCCGTGAGCTGGTGGCCCACGGCTTCGAGCTGCTCGCCACGTCCGGCACGGCGGAAGTGCTCAAGCGCAACGGCCTCAACGCCACCGTCGTGCGCAAGCAGTCCGAGGGCGAGGGCCCGAACGGCGAGCGGACCATCGTCCAGCTGATCCACGACGGCCAGGTCGACCTGATCGTCAACACCCCGTACGGCACCGGCGGCAGGCTCGACGGCTACGAGATCCGCACGGCGGCCGTGGCCCGCGGAGTCCCGTGCCTGACGACGGTCCAGGCGCTCGCCGCGGCCGTCCAGGGCATCGACGCGCTCAACCACGGAGGCGTGGGAGTGCGCT
Organism: Streptomyces sp. NPDC059828; assembly: GCF_042731955.1. Lineage (NCBI taxonomy): Bacteria > Bacillati > Actinomycetota > Actinomycetes > Kitasatosporales > Streptomycetaceae > Streptomyces > Streptomyces sp. NPDC059828. The sequence goes on from NZ_JBHWIW010000011.1 coordinate 101,242, forward strand.
CACTCCAGGAACACGCGGAACACCTGACCGCGGGCCGCGAGTAGCAGCCGAGAGGGGGACACCGGCAACGGTGTCCCCCTCTTCATGAAGGCACCTGTCTGACACATGTCTCCGTGAGGACACAGGACACCGATTCGATGTACGACTTCTTCTTCCACACGGTCTTCAAGCGCATGGACCCCGAGGACGCCCACCACCTGGCCGTCCGCTGGATCCGCCTCGCGGCCCGCGTTCCCGTGCTGCGGACGTTCGTCGCCGCCGCCCTCGCCCCCCGCTACAAGGAGCTGCGCACCGAGGCCCTGGGCCTGCGCATGCACGGCCCCTTCGGGCTCGCCGCGGGCTTCGACAAGAACGCCGTCGCCATCGACGGCATGAGCATGCTCGGCTTCGACCATGTCGAGATCGGTACGGTCACCGCCCAGCCGCAGCCCGGCAATCCCCGGAAGCGTCTCTTCCGGCTGATTCCCGACCGGGCCCTGATCAACCGGATGGGCTTCAACAACGAAGGCTCCGCCGCCGTCGCGGAACGGCTCGCGGCCCGCAGGGCGGTGTTCAGGACCGTCGTCGGCGTCAACATCGGCAAGACCAAGGTCGTGCCCGAGGCGGAGGCCGTCGGCGACTACGTCACCTCCACCGAGCGGCTGGCCGCGCACGCCGACTATCTCGTCGTCAACGTCAGCTCGCCCAACACCCCCGGGCTGCGCAACCTCCAGGCGACCGAGTCCCTGCGTCCCCTCCTCGCCGCCGTACGCGAGGCAGCCGACCGCACCGTGACCGGCCGCAGGGTCCCGCTGCTGGTCAAGATCGCCCCCGACCTGGCCGACGAGGACGTCGACGCCGTCGCCGACCTCGCGGTCGAACTCGGCCTCGACGGCATCATCGCCACCAACACCACCATCGCCCGCGACGGCCTCGGGCTGAAGTCGGACCCCGAGCTGGTGCGGGAGACCGGCGGGCTGTCCGGCGCACCCGTCAAGGAGCGCTCCCTGGCGGTCCTGCGCCGCCTGTACGCCCGTGTGGGCGGCCGGATCACCCTCGTCGGTGTCGGAGGCGTCGAGAGCGCCGAAGACGCCTGGCAGCGCATTCTGGCCGGTGCGACGCTGGTGCAGGGCTACAGCGCCTTCATCTACGAGGGCCCGTTCTACGCCCGCGCGATCCACAAGGGCCTGGCCGCCCGCCTTGCCAGCAGCCCGTACGCCACCCTCGCCGAAGCCGTCGGCGCCGACACCAGGAAGGCGGCCAGCGCATGAGCCCCCAGGAAGCATTCGGCGCCCGGCTGCGCCGTGCCATGGACACCCGCGGCCCGCTGTGCGTCGGCATCGACCCGCATGCCGCGCTGCTCACCGCCTGGGGCCTCGACGACGATGTGGCCGGTCTCGAGCGCTTCAGCCGGACCGTCGTCGAGGCGCTCGCCGACCGGGTCGCCGTGCTGAAGCCGCAGTCGGCGTTCTTCGAGCGCTTCGGCTCGCGAGGCGTCGCCGTCCTGGAGAAGGCGGTCGAGGAGGCCCGCGCCGCGGGTGCCCTGGTGCTGATGGACGCCAAGCGCGGGGACATCGGCTCGACCATGGCCGCGTACGCCGAGACCTACCTGCGCAAGGACTCCCCGCTGTTCTCCGACGCCGTCACGGTCTCGCCGTACCTCGGCTTCGGCTCGCTGCGCCCGGCGCTCGACCTGGCCCGGGAGAGCGGCGCCGGAGTGTTCGTGCTGGCCCTCACCTCCAACCCTGAGGGTGCCGAGGTCCAGCGGGCGACTGCGGCGGGCGGGGTCTCGCTGGCCCAGCTCATGCTGAACCACATGGCCGACGAGAACGCCGGCGCCCAGCCGCTGGGCTCGGTCGGCGCGGTGGTGGGGGCCACGCTCGGCCAGGCGGGTGCCGATCTGGACATCAACGGCCCGCTGCTCGCGCCGGGCATCGGAGCCCAGGGCGCGACCCCGGCGGATCTGCCGGGTGTCTTCGGCGCGCAGGTCCGCAATGTCCTGCCGAATGTGAGTCGTGGGGTCCTGCGGAACGGCCCGGACATCGCGGCGCTGCGCGAGTCGGCCGCCCGCTTCACGGACGAGGTGCGGGCAGCCGTCGCGACGGCCGAGTAGCTCCGTCCGGGTTCGGTGCCGAGGTCGCCACCTGCGCGTTTGACCGACGGTTTCTTGACAGAAACCGGGTCAGTATGTCTGGAATGTCCTGGTCGGCCGATGCTGACCAGGACTTTTCCGCTGTTCTCGCTGACGGGAGCGGTCCAGGCCGCTAGTCTCCGTCGAGAGCCGGCGATGCAGCGCGAGGTATGCGTTGCTCGTTGGCGCCTGGTGTGGGGCCGTTGTGTTCCTCACCGGTCCGTATCCGACAGTTCGACATCCGAGGTGACGTAGGCGTGGCTCTTCCGCCCCTTACCCCTGAACAGCGCGCAGCCGCGCTCGAAAAGGCCGCCGCGGCTCGCCGGGAGCGGGCCGAGGTCAAGAATCGACTCAAGCACTCCGGTGCCTCTCTCCATGAGGTCATCAAGCAGGGCCAGGAGAACGATGTCATCGGCAAGATGAAGGTCTCGGCCCTGCTCGAGTCCCTGCCCGGCGTCGGCAAGGTCCGGGCCAAGCAGATCATGGAACGGCTCGGCATTTCCGAGAGCCGTCGCGTCCGGGGTCTCGGCTCCAACCAGATCGCCTCTCTTGAGCGCGAGTTCGGCGGCGGCGCCGCCTGACGTTCCCGGGCACTCCCGAGAACCTGGATAATCGCTGCATGGCAGCAGAGGTACGTCCGCGGCTGACCGTGCTCTCCGGCCCCTCCGGGGTGGGCAAGAGCACGGTCGTCGCTCATATGCGCAAGGTCCACCCCGAGGTCTGGCTCTCGGTGTCGGCCACCACCCGTAAGCCCCGCCCCGGGGAGCGGCACGGCGTTCAGTACTACTTCGTCTCGGATGACGAGTTCGACAAGCTGATCGCCAATGGTGAGCTGCTGGAATGGGCGGAGTTCGCGGGCAACCGCTACGGCACCCCGCGCAAGGCGGTCCAGGAGCGCCTGGAGTCCGGCGAGCCGGTGCTGCTCGAGATCGACCTCCAGGGTGCCCGGCAGGTCAAGGAGTCCATGCCGGACTCGCAGCTGGTGTTCCTGGCCCCGCCGAGCTGGGACGAACTGGTTCGCAGGCTCACCGGCCGCGGCACCGAGGCGCCCGATGTGATCGAGCGCCGCCTCGAGGCCGCCAAGGTCGAGCTGGCGGCCGAGTCTGAGTTCGACACCACCCTGGTCAACACCTCCGTCGAGGACGTGGCGCGTGAGCTGCTAGCCTTGATGGCAGTCGTTTGATCTTCGTCTGATTTCCTGACGTTCTTTGAAGATCTCCCTGAATCCATCGGAAGGCCAGAGCGTGTCCTCTTCCATCACCGCGCCCGAGGGCATCATCAACCCGCCGATCGACGAGCTCCTCGAGGCCACTGACTCGAAGTACAGCCTCGTGATCTACGCGGCCAAGCGTGCGCGTCAGATCAACGCGTACTACTCACAGCTCGGCGAGGGTCTGCTCGAGTACGTCGGTCCGTTGGTGGACACCCACGTCCACGAGAAGCCGCTCTCGATCTCCCTGCGTGAGATCAACGCGGGTCTGCTGACCTCCGAGGCCATCGAGGGCCCGGCGCAGTAGGCGCGTCTTTACGTCACCACAGGCCCGGCCGGGGCACCTCCCACCGCCCAGCGAGGGGAAGCGTCCGGCCGGGCCTGTGGTGTGTCAGCCTGATGTGTGTCAGACAAAGGTGTGTCATCGAAGGCGACGGTGATCGCCGTCCGTGGGGAGCGGGAACGCAGTGGACAAGCCGAAGGTCGTACTGGGAGTCAGCGGCGGTATCGCCGCCTACAAGGCGTGCGAGCTGCTGCGCAGGCTGACCGAGTCCGGGCACGACGTCCGCGTCGTCCCCACCGCCTCGGCCCTGAACTTCGTCGGCGCCCCCACCTGGTCGGCACTCTCCGGGCACCCCGTGTCCACCGAGGTCTGGTCGGACGTCCACGAGGTCCCGCATGTGCGCATCGGGCAGGAGGCGGAGCTGGTCGTGGTGGCCCCCGCCACCGCTGACCTGCTGGCCAAGGCCGCCCACGGTCTCGCCGACGACCTGCTGACCAACACCCTGCTCACCGCCCGGTGCCCCGTGGTCTTCGCCCCCGCGATGCACACCGAGATGTGGGAGCACCCGGCGACCCAGGAGAACGTGGCGACACTGCGGCGCCGCGGCGCGCTGGTCATCGAGCCGGCTGTCGGCCGGCTCACCGGTGTGGATACGGGCAAGGGGCGGCTGCCCGAGCCGGCCGAGATCTTCGAGGTCTGCCGGAGCGTCCTGGCGCGCGGTGTCCGCACTCCGGACCTCGTCGGCCGCCATGTCGTCATCAGCGCGGGCGGCACCCGCGAGCCCCTCGACCCCGTGCGCTATCTGGGAAACCGCTCCTCCGGCAAGCAGGGGTACGCGCTGGCCCGCACGGCGGCGGCCCGCGGCGCCAAGGTGACCCTGATCGAGGCCAACACCGGTTTCGCCGACCCGGCGGGCGTGGACGTGCTCCACGCAGGCACGGCGGTGCAGCTCCGCGAGGCCGTGGTCAAGGCGGCTCTTCAGGCCGATGTGGTGGTCATGGCGGCGGCGGTCGCCGACTTCCGCCCGGCGGCCTATGCGGCAGGCAAGATCAAGAAGAAGGAAGGCCAGGAGCCCGCACCGGTCGCCCTGGTGCGCAACCCCGACATCCTCGCCGAGATCTCCGCCGACCGCTCCCGTCCGGGCCAGATCGTCGTGGGCTTCGCCGCCGAGACCGACGACGTGCTCGCCAACGGCCGCGACAAGCTCCGCCGCAAGGGCTGTGACCTGCTGGTCGTCAACGAGGTGGGGGAGCGCAAGACCTTCGGCTCCGAGGAGAACGAAGCCGTGGTGCTGGCCGCCGACGGCGGTGAGACCCCCGTGCCGTACGGGCCCAAGGAAGCCCTCGCGGAGACCGTCTGGGATCTGGTGGCGGCCCGGCTGTCCTGACGGAACCTGGCCTGATTTCTCGTCCGTGCGGCGACACGCCGAATGTGACGCACGCCGCATTCGGCGGGTGTGGGGGTGAGGGCCGGCTTCCGGATCGAGGCGTGATGAATGCCGCATACCGCAGTGAGTCGCCGCGGTATGCGGTCGGCATACGGCGGAACCGGCGATTCAGATCATCTGTGGCGACCGGCACTGTGTGCTTCAGTCGGTACTTTGTGTGGCTGAACGACTCCCGTGAGGCGGGACACGTAGTCCAACCGCCGACCGCTCCCGATAAACTGTCCTCGGAACGACGTGGGGCGCAGCCCCCGGCCGGTCCACCAATGATCAGCCAGCAGCCGCTGCAACCCCAGGGAGCGTTGTGTCCCGTCGCCTGTTCACCTCGGAGTCCGTCACCGAAGGCCACCCCGACAAGATCGCTGACCAGATCAGCGACACCATCCTCGACGCTCTGCTCCAGGAGGACCCCTCCTCCCGTGTCGCCGTCGAGACGCTGATCACCACCGGCTTGGTGCACGTGGCCGGAGAGGTGACCACGAAGGCCTACGCCGACATCCCCACCCTGGTGCGCAACAAGATCCTCGAGATCGGTTACGACTCTTCGAAGAAGGGCTTCGACGGCGCTTCCTGTGGGGTCTCGGTCTCCATCGGCGCGCAGTCCCCGGACATCGCGCAGGGCGTCGACACGGCCTACGAGTCCAGGGTCGAAGGCGATGACGATGAGCTCGACAAGCAGGGCGCCGGCGACCAGGGCCTGATGTTCGGGTACGCCTGCGACGAGACCCCCGAGCTGATGCCGCTGCCGATCCACCTCGCGCACCGGCTCTCCCGCCGTCTGTCCGAGGTCCGCAAGAACGGCACCATCCCGTACCTGCGCCCCGACGGCAAGACCCAGGTCACCATCGAGTACGACGGCGACAAGGCGGTCCGGCTCGACACGGTCGTGGTCTCCTCGCAGCACGCCTCCGACATCGACCTCGAGTCGCTGCTCGCGCCCGACATCCGCGAGTTCGTGGTCGAGCACGTGCTCAAGGAGCTCGTCGAGGACGGCATCAAGCTGGACACCGACGGCTACCGCCTGCTGGTGAACCCGACCGGCCGCTTCGAGATCGGCGGCCCGATGGGCGACGCGGGCCTCACCGGACGCAAGATCATCATCGACACCTACGGTGGTATGGCCCGCCACGGTGGCGGTGCCTTCTCCGGCAAGGACCCGTCCAAGGTCGACCGCTCCGCCGCCTACGCCATGCGCTGGGTCGCCAAGAACGTCGTGGCCGCCGGTCTCGCCGCGCGCTGCGAGGTCCAGGTCGCGTACGCGATCGGCAAGGCCGAGCCCGTCGGCCTGTTCGTGGAGACCTTCGGAACCGCCACGATCGAGACCGACAAGATCGAGAACGCCATCGCCGAGGTCTTCGACCTCCGCCCTGCCGCGATCATCCGCGACCTCGACCTGCTCCGCCCGATCTACGCCCAGAGTGCGGCGTACGGTCACTTCGGCCGCGAGCTCCCGGACTTCACCTGGGAGCGCACGGACCGCGTGGACGCGCTGCGTGCGGCGGCCGGTCTGTAAGCCCTGACGACAGCCTTTTCGCGAGAGCCCCGGACGGATACCGTCCGGGGCTCTCGCATGACCGGCGACCACCCGGGCCTGTCAGTCCCGTCTGGTAGGAATGTCGCTGTGAGCAGCGGCGACGAAAGTTCCGGGCGGACCGGGGACGGACCGCCCGAGCAGCTTGCGCTCATACGGGACACCGTGCGCAAGGCCAAGGCCCCGCGGGCCAAGCCGCGTACCTGGCGCGGAGCCGCGCTCGCGGGCGTACTGCCGGTGGCCAGGGTCGTGGTCAACAAGGGCGTGCTCCACCTCGACCAGTTCTTCGACTACGCCGTGCCCGAGGAGCTGGACGCCGTCGCCCAGCCGGGGGTGCGCGTGCGGGTGCGGTTCGGCGCGGGCGCGCACCAGGTGCGTGCCGGACGGCGTGAAGGCGGTCGGCTGACCGACGGATTCATCGTGGAGCGCCGGGCCGATTCGGACTACGCGGGACCGCTGGCCGCGCTCGCCGACGTCGTCTCGCCCGAACCGGTGCTCAGCCCCGAGCTACTCGCGCTGACCAGGGCGGTCGCCGACCGCTACGCGGGCAGCCTGGCTGATGTGCTGCAGCTCGCCGTGCCACCGCGCAGTGCCCGGGCAGAGGCGAAGCCCTCGCCGGAGCCGCTGCCGCCGCCGGGTGCACCCGACCCCGGGACCTGGGCACGCTACCCCCGCGGTCCCGGCTTCCTGGAGGCACTCGCCACCGGGGGTGCCCCACGGGCCGTGTGGAACGCGCTGCCGGGGCCGCACTGGGCCGAGGAACTGGCCAGGGCCGTGGTGGCGACCCTGGCGTCCGGTCGCGGCGCGCTGGTCGTCCTGCCGGACGGCCGGGCCGTGGCACGGGTCGACGAGGCGCTGACCGGGCTCATCGGTGAGGGGCGGCACGCGGTGCTGACCGCCGAAGCGGGACCCGAGAAACGCTACCGGCGGTGGCTCGCCGTGCGCCGCGGATCGGTGCGGGCGGTGATCGGGACCCGGGCCGCGATGTTCGCGCCCGTCCGTGAGGTCGGCCTGGTCGCGCTGTGGGAGGACGGCGACTCCAGCCACAGCGAGCAGCACGCACCGCTGCCCCATGCGCGGGAGGTGCTGCTGCTGCGGGCGGCGCACGAGAAATGCGGCTTCCTGATGGGATCGGTGAGTTGCACCGTCGAGGCCGCCCAGCTCATCGAGAGCGGCTGGGCCGGGCCACTGGCCGCGGACCGCGCCCGGGTGCGCGAGGCGGCCCCGTTGGTACGGACGGTCGGCGACGGAGAGCTCGCGCGCGACGAGGCGGCCCGAGCGGCGCGACTGCCGAGCCTGGCCTGGCAGACCGTGCGCGACGGGCTCCGCACCGGGCCGGTGCTGGTGCAGGTGCCCCGCAGGGGATACGTACCGAAGCTGGCCTGCGAACGGTGCCGTGCGGCTGCTCGCTGCGGGCACTGCGCAGGCCCCCTGGAGGCGCCCCGGGAGCGTGACCTGCGCTGCGGATGGTGCGGCAGGGACGCCGGCGAGTGGCACTGCGGCGGGTGCGGTGGCACCCGGCTGCGGGCCCAGGTGGTGGGCGCCCGGCGCACCGCCGAGGAGCTGGGACGAGTCTTCCCTGCCGTGCCGGTGCGCACATCCGGGCGCGACCATGTCCTCGACACCGTGCCCGACCGGCCCGCGCTGGTCGTCAGCACCCCAGGCGCGGAACCGGTCGCTGACGGCGGATATGCGGCGGCGCTGCTGCTCGACGGCTGGGCGATGCTGGGCAGGCCCGATCTGAGATCAGGCGAGGAGGCTCTGCGCCGCTGGCTGAGCGCGGCGGCTCTGGTGCGAGGTCAGGGGGAGGGCGGCACCGTGGTGGTCGTCGCCGAACCCACCCTGCGCCCCGTGCAGGCGCTGGTGCGGTGGGACCCCGTGGGCCACGCCCGGCGTGAGCTGGCCGAGCGTACCGAGCTGGGCTTCCCCCCGGTGTCCCGGATGGCGTCCGTGACGGGCCGGGCGGACGCGGTTGCCGCGTTCCTGGCGACCGCCTCCCTCCCGTCCGACGCGGAGGTCCTGGGCCCGGTCCCCTTGCCCCCGGTGGCCCCCGGCCGCCCCCGCAGGCCCGGGGACCCCCCGCCGGGTGAGCACTGGGAGCGTGCGCTGCTGCGGGTGCCCACGGGCAGTGGGGCGACCCTGGCCTCCGCCCTGAAATCGGCGCAGGCGTCGCGGCTGGCGCGGGGCGGGGGAGACCCGGTGCGGGTCCGCATCGACCCCCCGGACATCGGATAGCGGGACATCGGATAGCGCTCGCCGGCGCCGGTTCGGGGTGGGCGGGCTGTCGGCGAGCCCGCACCCCGTGGCGGCGCCCGGTGCGTCCGTCGTCCCCCGTCCCGTAGACGGCCAGGCCTCTGAGGTACGGCCTAGCCGTTGCGGGGGGCCGGGACCGCCCGGGCTGCCGGGACCGCGGGGGCGGGCGCCGGCACCGCCTCCGGCGTGGCACCCGCCGGTACCTGCGTCGCCCGGCGTGAGCCGTAACGCCGGTGCACCGCCTGCTTGGTGACACCCAGCGCCGAACCCACCGCGTCCCACGAGAAGCCGAGCGAGCGGTCGAAGTCCACCGCCGCGGTCACCAATGTCTCGACGCTGTCCCGCAGTTCCTGCGCGAGGCGGACGGTCGGGGCGGGAGCCCTGCCATAGACGACGAAGCCCGCGGACGGGCCGGAGCGACGCGGACGGTAGACATTGCCCAACTGCGCCGTGAGTGTGCGCAGTGCGTCCACCTGTCGGCGGACCCGCTCGATGTCCCGCACCAACAGATGCAGGCTGGCCCGGGCTTGGGCGTCGTGAGTTGCGTGGTCGGCCATGGACAAGCCTCTCGAACCGGCGTTGAAAGGGGCCGGGCCGCACCGGATGCCACCAGATCCAGATGCGGCGGCATGCGGCCCGTTTCGGTCAATCTCTCTTGACCAACGCTCCAGGCTGCGTTGTGGTCACGGTGCGGGAGAGTGAGGGCATCTGCGCAGGGCGCGCGGGCTCTCGTGCGCCCCCGGTCAGCAGGGCCAAATAGACTGGTGCGTCGCGCGTCCACCCGGCACACAGAGCGAGGTAATCCCAGTGAAACTTGTCTTCGCAGGCACCCCCGAGGTCGCCGTACCCGCCCTTGACGCGCTGCTCGCCTCCGACCGCCACGAGGTGGCCGCGGTCGTCACACGCCCCGACGCGCCCGCGGGCCGTGGCCGGCGGCTGGTCGCCAGTCCCGTCGCGCAACGCGCGGAGGAGGCCGGAATCGAGGTCCTCAAGCCCGTCAAACCGCGTGACGAGGACTTCCTGGCCCGGCTGCGAGAGATCGCGCCGGACTGCTGCCCGGTCGTCGCGTACGGCGCCCTGCTGCCGAAGGCCGCGCTCGACATCCCCAGCAGTGGCTGGGTCAATCTCCACTTCTCGCTGCTGCCCGCCTGGCGCGGCGCGGCGCCGGTGCAGCACGCGATCCTCGCCGGGGACGAGATGACCGGTGCGTCGACCTTCCAGATCGAGGAGGGACTCGACTCCGGGCCCGTGTACGGAGTGATCACCGAGCATGTGCGCCCCTCCGACACCAGCGGTGATCTGCTCACCCGGCTCGCCTTCGCCGGTGCCGGGCTGCTGGCCGCGACCATGGACGGGATCGAGGACGGGACCCTCAAGGCCGTACGGCAGCCCGCCGACGGCATCACCCTCGCGCCGAAGATCACCGTCGAGGACGCCCATGTGGACTGGCGGGCACCGGCCCTCCGGGTCGACCGGGTGGTACGCGGCTGCACGCCCGCACCCGGAGCCTGGACCGTCTTCCGGGGCGAGCGGCTCAAGCTGGTGAACGCCACGCTGGTCCAGGACCGCTCGGACCTGGCGCCAGGGGAGCTCGCCGCCGGGAAGAACAATGTGTACGCCGGTACGGGTTCGCACGCCGTCGAGCTGCTCTGGGTGCAGCCCCAGGGCAAGAAGCCCATGCGCGCCGCCGACTGGGCGCGCGGGGTGCGGATCGCCCCCGGGGAGCGGCTGGGCCCTGTCTGAGGGGTGATCGGGGCGTCGTAGGCTGAAGGGGTTCGACCCTTTCGAAACGCGGAGCACCTTTTGAGCGAGCAGAGCCGTCGCCCTTCCCACAAGCCTTACCGCCGACCGGCGAAGGACCCCGTGCGGATCCTCGCCTTCGACGCGCTCCGGGCCGTTGACGAGCGGGACGCGTACGCCAACCTCGTGCTGCCCCCGCTGCTGCGCAAGGCCCGTGAGAAGGGCGACTTCGACAGCCGGGACGCGGCACTCGCGACCGAGCTCGTCTACGGGACGCTGCGTCGCCAGGGCACCTACGACGCGATCATCGCCGCCTGTGTGGACCGCCCGCTGCGCGAGGTCGACCCGCCGGTGCTCGACGTGCTCTCGCTGGGCGCGCACCAGCTGCTCGGCACGCGTATCCCCACCCACGCGGCGGTGTCGTCGAGCGTGGAGCTGGCGAGGGTGGTGCTCGGTGACGGCCGTGCGAAGTTCGTCAACGCCGTGCTCCGGAAGATCTCGCAGCACGACTTGGACGCGTGGCTGGAACGCGTGGCCCCGCCGTTCGACGAGGACGCCGAGGACCACCTCGCCGTGGTGCACTCGCATCCGCGGTGGGTGGTCTCGGCACTCTGGGACGCGCTGGGCGGCGGCCGCGCCGGGATCGAGGACCTGCTGGAGGCCGACAACGAGCGGCCCGAGGTGACGCTGGTGGCCCGCCCCGGCCGGGCGACCACGGAGGAACTCCTGGAGCTGCTCGGCGAGGGGGCGGGGCTGCCGGGCCGCTGGTCGCCGTATGCCGTGCGGCTCGCCGAAGGCGGCGAGCCGGGTGCGCTCGACCCGGTCCGCGAGGGGCGGGTCGGGGTCCAGGACGAAGGCAGCCAGCTTGTCGCGATCGCGCTGGCGAACGCCCCGCTCGACGGCCCTGACGAGCGCTGGCTCGACGGCTGCGCGGGCCCCGGCGGCAAGGCGGCCCTGCTGGGCGCCCTGGCCGCCGGGCGTGGTGCCGCGCTGCTGGCCGCCGAGAAGCAGCCGCACCGCGCCCGCCTCGTGGAGCGCGCGCTGGCCGGCAACCCGGGCCCGTACCAGGTCATCGCCGCCGACGGCACCCGCCCGCCGTGGCGCCCCGGTTCCTTCGACCGGGTCCTGGTCGACGTGCCCTGCTCGGGACTCGGCGCCCTGCGCCGCCGTCCCGAGGCCCGCTGGCGCCGCCGCCCCGAGGACTTCGAGGGCTTCGCCCCGCTCCAGCGCTCCCTGCTGCGGGAGGCGCTGAGCGCCGTCCGGATCGGGGGAGTCGTGGGCTACGCGACCTGCTCGCCGCATCTCGCAGAGACCCGTGTGGTCGTGGAGGACGTCCTGAAGGGCCGCGGCGGCCCGGCGGCCGAGGCCGAGTGGATCGACGCCCGCCCGCTGATGCCCGGGATCCCGGCCCTGGGCGAAGGGCCCGACGTCCAGCTGTGGCCGCATCTGCACGGCACGGACGCGATGTATCTGGCCCTGCTGCGGCGTACGGCCTGAGGCCGCGAACCTCGTGGGCCCGGCGACGGAGTTCACCACCGGGGCGGTGACAGCAGGTACCGCCGCCCCGTCGTGGTCCACAGGCGATGAGTCCGGGACGCGTGGAGCGTGTGAGGCGGTCGTGGCACCACCACCGCGGTCGACGAAGGACGCCGAAGCCCCGGCGGCGCCGCCTCCCGCCCCCGGTCCCGGCTACCCTCGAAGCCACCTTGCGGTCCTCCTGCGCATGCCGGTGCCGCCGCATGGCAGTCTTGGCACATGGCTCAGATCTTTCCCAGCATCCTGTCCGCCGACTTCGCCCGCCTCGCCGAGGAGGCCAAGGCGGTCGAAGGTGCCGAATGGCTCCATGTCGATGTCATGGACAACCATTTCGTGCCCAACCTGACGCTGGGCGTTCCGGTGGTCGAGTCGCTCAGCCGCGCCACGGACACCCCGCTCGACTGCCATCTGATGATCGAGAACCCGGACCGCTGGGCACCGCAGTACGTCGAGGCCGGTGCCGGGTCCGTCACCTTCCACGTGGAGGCCGCGGCGGCGCCGGTACGGCTGGCGCGGGAGATCCGGGCGAAGGGGGCGCGTGCCTCGATGGCGTTGAGGCCGGCCACGCCCATCGAGCCGTACGAGGACCTGCTGCCCGAGCTCGACATGCTGCTGATCATGACCGTGGAGCCCGGCTTCGGCGGCCAGGCGTTCCTGGACATCATGCTGCCGAAGATCCGCCGTACCCGGGAGCTGATCAACAAGCACGGACTCGAGCTCTGGCTCCAGGTCGACGGAGGTGTCTCGGAGGCCACGATCGAGCGGTGCGCCGAAGCCGGCGCGGATGTCTTCGTCGCGGGCTCGGCGGTGTACGGCGCCGAGGACCCGGCGCAGGCGGTGCGGGCGCTGCGTGACAAGGCGTCCCGGACCATTGCTTCAGCGCCCTGGGCATGCGACCACTGAGCCACGGTTACGTGAACGGGGCCCGTCCGGGCTGATCGACAACCTTCGGATCTGACAGGATGACGGTTCCGGAGTGTGAACAGCAGTGAGGAGAGCGCGGTGTCTGCAATGTCGGCGGGACGGCCAGCCCTGCGGATGGGACCCGCGGAGCTGGTGCAGGCGGCGGCCATGGCACGTCGCTTCTATCTGGAGGGCAAGTCCAAGATCCAGATCGCGGAAGAGTTCGGCGTCAGCCGCTTCAAGGTCGCACGGGTCCTGGAGACCGCGCTCGAACGCGATCTGGTACGGATCGAGATCCGCGTCCCCGCCGAACTGGACGCGGAGCGCTCCGACGCGCTGCGCGCCCGCTTCGGCCTCCGGCACGCGGTGGTCGTCGAGTCCCCGGCGGAGGGCGAGGACGAGTCCCCCGACCCGGAGAACCTGGGTGAGGTCGCCGCGGATCTGCTCGGCGAGCTCGTCGCCGAGGGCGATGTACTCGGTCTGGCCTGGGGGCGCTCCACGATCCACATGGCGGCTGCGCTGGACCGGCTTCCGCCCTGCACCGTCGTGCAGCTCACCGGCGTCTACGACGCGGGAACCGCCGAGCGCGGATCGGTGGAGGCGGTGCGGCGAGCTGCCCAGGTCTCCGGAGGCGAGGCGCACCCGATCTACGCGCCCATGCTGCTGCCCGACCCGGCCACGGCCGCGGCCCTGCGCAACCAGACCGGTATCGCGCGTGCCTTCGAGTACTTCGACAAGGTGACCGTCGCCTGTGTCTCCATCGGCTCCTGGGAGCCGGGCATCTCCACCGTCCACGACATGCTGTCCGACGAGGAGCGCGCCCACTACGCCTCGCTGGGCGTGGCCGCGGAGATGTCCGCCCACCTCTTCGACGCCGACGGCCGCAGGGTCGGTCGTGACCTCGGCGAGCGCTGCATCACCGTCGAGGCGGACCGGCTGCGCCGTATCCCCGAGGTCATCGCCATCGCGGGCGGTCAGCGCAAGGCGGCGGCGATCGGCGCGGTGCTGCGGTCAGGGCTGGTCACCAGCCTGGTGACGGACACCGCCGCCGCGGACTTCCTGCTCACCGAGTCCCAGCCGGGGCCCCGCCCGGCCCTGGAGCGGGCGGACCCGGACAGCTGACGGGGCGACCCGTCGTCCGTCACGCTCCCGGGATCGAGACCGGATCCGGCGGCTCCACGGTTTCCAGGCCGTACAGTCGCTGGGCGTTCTCGGCGGCCAGCAGGCGGGCCACGCGTCCGGCGTCCTCGACCGACCAGGCACCGGAGCCCGTCCAGTCGCCGAGGAGTCGCTCGACGGCCTCCTGGAACACGCGGGCGCCGACGACGTACAACTCGGGCAGGCCGTGGGCATCGCTGGAGTAGAGGAGCTTGCCGAACGGGGTGAGCTCCAGCGCCTCGGCGAGCACCGCCTCCGCGCGCGCCCCGGTGTGCGCGAGTGCCAGACCCACGTCCGCGTACACATGCGGGAACACGTTGGCGAGATAGGCCGCGTGGCGGTGGTACGGGTAGCCGTGCAGCAGCACGAGGGGGCAGCCGTGGGGGCCGACGGCCCGGATGAAGTCCGTGAGCAGCAGCGGATCGCAGTGGTCCAGGCGTAGATCGGGATCACCGAAGCCGGTGTGAAGCTGGAGCGGCAGTCCGGTGCGCACCGCCGACCAGAGCAGATGACGCAGCAGCACCGGATCCGTGAGACGGCCGCCCGGTTCTCGCGTATCCAGCCAGCGCCCCGCCGCGGCGCGGACTTCGGCTTCGGCGGGCGGATCGGGGTCGAGCCCGAGCCCATGGCGGTAGGCGGCGATCGACTTGAATCCCACGGCGGTTCGGGCGGAGGCCGTGACGGCGTGGTCGAAGACTTCGACGAAGGCATCGGGACCGTGGCTGGCGTCCGCCGTCCGCTCGGCCAGTGACTCGAGACGTACGACCGCGCGTGCCGCTCCTCCACTGAGCGCCGCGAGCTCCGTGGGGCCGGTGAGGTCACCCGGAAGCCCGGTGTCGACCAGGTATGTGCCCGTACCGCTCGCCTCCAGCAGCCTGCGGGTCACCTCCTCATGGCCCAGTTCGCGACGCCGCTGCAGATAGCGGTCGGGAGGGCAGTGCGCCTCCAGACCGAGCAGCGGTGGGCACCAACGGCGTACCGCGAACCCCAGTTGGGTGTCGAAGAAGCTCGTGCCGGACGAGGCGGGGGCGTCGGACTCCGTGAGGTAAGAGACGAAGGAGTCCACGTCCGGCTCCCGGCGCAGCACCCCGTGGCAGTGGTGGTCGACGAGCGGTGGCAGCGCCCAGGCAGGATCGGGCGGCATTCAGAACCGCCCGCAGGTGGCATCGGCGATCTCCTGCGGGGACTTCCCGTCGAACAGCTCGATCTCGGCGCGGCGTACGGCCGCAACCGCCTCGAACAGCACCTCGCCCAGTGCCTCCCGCAGCATGTCGGAGCGGTCGAAGTGGCCCAGAGCCTCGGGGAGTGTGCGCGGCAGCCGCTCCGGCGCCGGACCGGCGTCCGAAGACCCGTCGCAGGCGGCCGGATCGCCCTGGACGGGAGCCGGCAGCACCGCCCTGGCCTCGAGCCCGGCGAGCCCGGCCGCGATCACGGAGCCCACCACCAGATAGGGGTTGGCCGCCGGGTCGAAGCACTTGACCTCGGCGTTGGCACCGTCCGGGTCGTCCGGTGCGCCGGTGATGAATCGCAGGGCGGCCTCGCGGTTCTCCAGCCCCCAGCACTGGAACACACCCGCCCAGCGGGAGGGTTCGAGCCGCAGATAGCTCGCGGGGGATGGCGCCCCGATCGCGAGGAGGGCGGGCAGGGCGTGCAGGACGCCCGCCAGGAACGCCTCGCTGCCCGCGGTCATCCCGAACGGACCTCCGCCGTCCCGGCAGAGGTTCTTCCCTTCCCGCCACAGACTGAGGTGGAGGTGACCGCCGTTGCCGACGCCTCCCGCCACGACCGCGGGACCGAACAGCGGTGTGAGCCCGTGCTTCAGCGAGACGGACCGTACGGTCTCGCGCACCAGAACCGCGAGGTCCGCGGCGCCCACCGGATCCGACGGCGCCACCGACACCTCGAACTGCCCGGCCATGTACTCCGGATGGAGCTGGAGCACCTCGACGCCCTGGTCGGTGAGCGCGCACATCACGTCGTCCAGATACCCGGCGAGTTCGGCCACCCGTGCCATGCCGTACGCGGGCCCGGTGCACGCGGGTGCGCCGTCCCGCTGCACGATCCACTCGGTCTCGAAGCCCATCCGGAGCTCGATACCGCGCTCCGCCGCGAGCGCGGCCATCCGCCGGGCGAACAGCCGCTGACAGCCGGGGTACGGCCGTCCCTGCTGGTCATGGCGGTCCACGGGGGCCCACGCCCAGCCGGGCTGCCCGGCGAGCACGGTGAGCCGCCCGAGGTCCGGGATCAGCCGGAGGTCTCCGTCGGGGCCGCCGACGTGGCGGCTCATCGTCATCGAGTCGTCCACGAGATAGACGTCGAAGACGGGCGACATGCCGACGCCCCGTTCCGCGACCTGTGCCAGCCGGGCCACGGGGACGGTCTTGACCCGGGTGAGCCCGGCGTTGTCGACCCAGGTCAGGGCGACGCCGTGGACGTCCCCCGCGGTCAGCCGGGTGGCAGCCGCCCGGGCTTCCCAGCGGATTCGGCGAAGAGCCTCATCGGGGTCGGGGCCGCGCTCCGGGAGGACGTCCTCCCAGGACAGGCTGCCGATCACCGGATCCGGGGGTGCGGCGCCGCTGTCTGCCGCGCCGCCGGGTGCCGGGTCGCCGGATGTCCGGCCGCTGGGGTCTTCGTTGGGCTGCACGGGACTTTCCCTACCCACCCAGCCCCGCGTTCATCACCCGCGTCAGCGGATGGCCGGGGGCTGTCGCATGTGTCAGCGGTTGTCAGCAGCGACAGCGGCGCGATCTACTACACGCGAGATCACTCACCGGACCCGGAGAAGGGCGACCCCATGAGCGACGGCCGGAACAGCCGCAACGAACGGAACGGCCCCCTCGCGGCCTTGTTCGACGCTGCGGCCGGCCGGAACGTGACCGTGCTGGACCTCCACGGGGTCATGGACAAGGCGGCCTTCATGGAGCGCTGTGCGCGCGACCTGGGGCTGCCCGCCTGGTTCGGCCGGAACTGGGACGCGCTCGCCGACTGCCTCACCGACCTGCCCGGGGACGAGGGCGCCCTGGTGCTCGTGCGCCGCTGGCAGGAGTACGCGGCAGCCCGGCCGGGCGAGTGGCAGACCGCCCAGGAGGTCTTCGGACAGGCGGTGGACACGATGCCGCGGCGGGTCGCCGTGCTGGTGGCCATGGGACAGAACGACTAGGGCAGGTGCCGTTCCGAGGGCCCGCTGGCCCCTCTGCTTCCCGTTCGGGTAGCCTTTCGACGTAAGGCAGGTTCCCACTTCTGCCCGGCCCAGGAAGCCCCCGTACCTCCATTGGAGGAATATCCGAACGCGGGGGCGTTTTGCTGTGTCCTTGTAGGAGTGACCTGCGACGTTTCGCGTGAAAATGTGAGACTTATGCGTTTCCTTGAGCCCGGCACCGGACGGCCTGTTGCCTCGTCCCCGGTCCCCTACGACCTGACCTACGACGACGTCTTCATGGTGCCGAGCCGGTCGGCCGTTGGCTCCCGTCAGGGCGTCGACCTCTCATCCCCGGACGGTACCGGAACCACCATCCCGCTGGTCGTGGCGAACATGACCGCGATCGCCGGCCGCCGGATGGCCGAGACCGTCGCCCGCCGCGGTGGCCTGGTCGTCATCCCCCAGGACATCCCGATCGAGGTCGTCACCGACGTCATCTCCTGGGTGAAGACGCGCCACCTCGTGCTCGACACCCCGATCGTGCTCACCCCCCACCAGACCGTCGCCGACGCCCTGTCCCTGCTGCCGAAGCGGGCCCACGGTGCCGGTGTCGTGGTGGACGAGCAGGAACGTCCGGTCGGCGTCGTCACCGAGCACGACCTGTCCGGCGTGGACCGCTTCACCCAGCTCTCCGAGGTGATGTCCAAGGACCTGCTGCTCGTCGACGCGGACATGGACCCGCGCAAGGCGTTCATCACCCTGGACAACGCCAACCGCAAGATCGCCCCCGCGGTCGGCAAGGACGGCAGGCTCGCCGGTGTCCTGACCCGCAAGGGCGCCCTGCGCGCCACGCTGTACACCCCGGCCACGGACGCCCAGGGCCGACTGCGCATCGCCGCAGCCGTCGGTATCAACGGCGATGTGGCGGGCAAGGCCAAGCAGCTGCTCGACGCCGGCGTCGACACGCTTGTCGTGGACACCGCGCACGGCCATCAGGAGTCGATGATCTCGGCGATCAAGGCTGTCCGCGGCCTCGACCCGCAGGTCCCGATCGCGGCGGGCAACATCGTGGCCGCCGAGGGCGTCCGCGACCTCATCGAGGCGGGTGCGGACATCATCAAGGTCGGTGTGGGCCCCGGCGCCATGTGCACCACCCGGATGATGACCGGCGTGGGCCGCCCCCAGTTCTCGGCGGTGCTGGAGTGCGCTGCCGAGGCCAAGAAGTACGGCAAGCACGTGTGGGCCGACGGCGGTGTCCGGCACCCGCGCGATGTCGCGATGGCGCTGGCCGCCGGTGCCTCCAACGTCATGGTCGGCAGCTGGTTCGCGGGCACCTACGAGTCGCCCGGCGACCTCCAGCAGTCCGCCGACGGCAGGCTCTACAAGGAGTCCTTCGGCATGGCGTCGGCGCGTGCCGTCCGCAACCGCACCAGCGACGAGTCCTCCTACGACCGGGCCCGCAAGGCGCTCTTCGAGGAGGGCATCTCCACCTCGCGGATGTTCCTGGACGCGGCCCGCCCGGGAGTCGAGGACCTGATCGACTCGATCATCGCGGGCGTCCGTTCGTCCTGCACCTACGCGGGCGCCGGCTCCCTCGAGGAGTTCACCGAGCGGGCGATCGTGGGCATCCAGAGCGCGGCCGGTTACGCCGAGGGCAAGCCGCTGCACGCCAGCTGGAGCTGATGAGCTGGTCGATCACATAGCGGCGGCGGCCCGGGGAATCCTGATCCCGGGGCCGCCGCCGTTTCGTACGGCCGGGCCGACCGGCCCGGCGTGCGAGGTCCCGTCAAGCGGCCGAGCCGGCCACGAGGTCGGTGAACCCGGCGGTGCGCAGAGCATCTCCGACCGCGGCGGCGATCAGGACGTGTCCGCTGTCGTTCGGGTGCAGCCCGTCGGCCAGATGGCGGGCTGCCAGCAGCTCCCGGCCCGGCAGCAGGGTGAGACGCCGGTCGCCCTCCGCCATGAGGTCACGGGTCGCGGACTCCATCGCCGCGCGGAGCTGTGCGAGGGTCGCGCCGAGGATGTTGGCCGTCGACTCGGCCTCCGGGCACAGCACGGGGGAGAGCAGCAGGAGCGGGGTGTCCGGATGGCCCTGGCGTACCAGGGCGACGAAGGCGCGGACCGTCTCGTACATCAGGGGAGCGCTGTACGGGGTGCGGGACCAGCAGTTCGTGCCGAAGGCGAGGGTGAGCAGATCCGCCGGAAGCCGGGCGAGCTGCTGGGCCGTGGGCAGCTCGCCCCGGGCGCCGCCCGCGTAGCCGAGGTTGACGGTGTCGAGTCCCAGCGTCCGTCCGGTGGTCGCGGGCCAGGAGTGGGCAGGCCGGGTCGACCACCAGCCTTCCGTGATGGAGTCCCCGTGTACGACCCAGCGGGGGCGCCCGGACGCGGGGACCACTGTGCCGCCCACACCGCGCAGGCCCAGGATCACCGGCGCCTGGGATTCTGGGGGATGCACGGTGAACGGCCCGATTCCCGGGGGGAGTTCCAGTGTGACGACGCTCTCTTCCGCGGGCTCGGTGAAGGACTCGCGGAGGCAGCGATCACCGTGCCAGAGCGAGAAGCAGTGGGCGATGTCGCGCAGCGCGTCCGCCGGATCCGGCACCCGCGCGCGGTACCGGATCCGCACCTCGCTGGCTCCGCCCGGGGCGGTGAACTCCAGCCGCACACCGATGGGCAGTGCTGCCCGCTCGCGGGTGTCCCAGGGCAGCCGGGCCAGATCCGCGGGGTCGGCCCGCACCGCCCGTGCACCGTCCCGCCAGGCGACACCGCGCAGGAACGGACCCGGATCGAGCCAGCCGTCGGGCAGTGTCCCGTCCGGGGGCACACAGGGGGTCGTCCCGGGCGTCGTTCCGGGTGTTGTTCCGGGTGTTGTTCCGGGCGTCGTGTGGGGCGTCAAAGGCGGGCTCCGATCTTCGGATACGGGAGACGGGAAGTCCGGTTCGGGCCATCCCTGCCCGTGTCTGCCCTTTCGCGCACCTTGGCGGAGCTCTGACACGGTGTCCATACCCACCGCGTAACCGAAATGGCCTGGATTACCGCAGGGAGCATTGCGTCCGACATTGCCCATCGCGTAGCTTGACAGCCCCTACCGGTGGGTAACAGCCGCTGGTCAGTGAGTCACCAAACGCAGTTACGAACGCTCTGGGGAGTTCATGCGCCGGCGATTGCGCCGTTCCACGATCCGTGGCCGGATCGTGGCTCTCACCGTGTTGCCGATCATCGCGCTGATGACACTCTGGACCTTCGCGATGGTGTCCGTGACCGGAGATCTGCGCGCCCTGATCCGCCTCCAGGGGGTCTACGAGAGTTTCGGTACCCCGGTGGACACGGCGGTCGGGCAGATCCAGATCGAGCGCCGGCTGGCGGCCGGCTATCTGGGATCCGCGGAGCGCGACGCGGACAAGGCCGACGCCGCCGCGTACCTCGCCCAGCAGCGGTCCACCGACCGGGCCGTGCAGACGATGCACGAGGCGATCCGGGACCAGGAGCACCGCGAGGACCTGTCGGACCGGCAGCGGCGGTCGCTGGACGCGATGGACGAGGCGGCCGGACAGCTGGAAGGGCTGCGCAAGCAGGTGCTTGACGAGTCGCTGTCCTGGAGCGGTGCCGTCGACGCGTACACCGGGCTCGTCGAGCCGACGTTCGACATCCAGTCCACCCTCACCGCACTCCAGGCGGGGCAGCTCGCCCGAGAGGCGCAGGTGGTGGTCGAGCTGGTGCGGGTACGGGAGTTCGTCTCCCGCGAGGATGCGCTGGTCGCCGGGGCGCGAGCCGCGGGCAGGGTCAGTGACGCCCAGTACGACGCGCTGACCGCCACGGTCGAGGACCGCAGGGTCTTCCACCGGACCTATGTCGCGGATCTCCCGGCCGATTCGGCGGCACTCTTCAGGGACTTCGAGCGGAGCACCGCGTACCGCTCGCTGGTCTCCGGTGAGGACGCGCTGCTGCGGGCCGGTGGGTCCGGTGCGAGCGAGGCGATCGCCGCGGACTCCTGGCGGACGACGACCGACCGGGCGGTCAAGCGCTATATGCAGCTGTGCACCGAATCCGCGCTGAACGCGGCTGCCCGCGGACGTGACTTCGCCTACCACGAGATGGTGAAGGCCGCGGTGGTCGGCGGCGTGGGACTCGTCGCCGTGGTGATCTCGATCTGGCTCTCGGTGTCCGCGGGCCGGCGTATCGCGGGTCGTCTGGAAGAGCTGCGGGACGCTGCCGATGTGCTGGCGACCCGCCAGCTGCCGGAGGTCATGGAACGGCTCGCGGCGGGAGAGGACGTGGACGCCGCTCAGGCGGCGCCGCCGATCCGCTTCGGAGCCGAGAACGCCGGGAACACCGGGAACGCCGGGAACGCCGGGAACAACTCAGTCGTCCCGGATGAGATCGCCCAGGTCGGGCACGCGCTCAACGCGGCCCGCAGGGCGGCAGTCGAGGCCGCGGTGAAGCAGGCCACGCTCAGACGCGGAATGTTCGCGGTGCTGCTGAACATCGCCCGGCGCAACCAGGCGCTGGTGCACCGCCAGTCGAAGCTGGTCGACACGCTGGAGCGGCGCACCACCGACCCGGACATTCTCGAAGACCTGTTCCGCATCGACCATCTGACCACCCGTATGCGGCGGCATGCCGAGGGCCTGATCACCCTCTCGGGCGCGGCACCGGGGCGGCGCTGGCGGCAGCCGGTGCCGCTGGTCGATGTCGTGTCCGCCGCGGTGGGGGAGATCGAGGACTACACGCGTGTCGTCGTGCCGCCGATGCCTCCGGTGGGTGTGGCCGCGGAGGCCGTGGCGGACGTGGTGCACCTCGTCGCGGAGCTGGTGGAGAACGCGACGGCGTTCTCCCCGCCGCACACCCAGGTGACGATGCGCACCGGCGAGGCCCGCAACGGCTTCGTTCTCGAGATCGACGACCGCGGCCTCGGCATGGACCGCGAGGAGTTCGACCAGGCCCACCGCACGCTGGCACGCCCGGGTGACTACGACCCGGTGCTGGACGAGCGCCTCGGCCTGTACATCGTCGGCCGGCTCGCCGCCCGCCACGGCATCACCGTGACCCTCACCCGCTCCCCGTACGGCGGCACGACCGCGGTCGTGCTGCTGCCGACCTCGGTCACCTCTCCGGTCGAGCCCGTGGTGACCGTGCCCGAGTCCGCCTCCTCGCCGGGGGCGGTGGTCCGCACCCTGCCGACGCGTGGTCGCCGGCCGGTCGCGCCGACCGTCGCGGAGGACACACCCACGGCCGTCCTGCGCGCGGTGACCGACGCCATGCCACAGCCCGAGCAGGCGCCGGTAGGCGTCCTGGACCCGCGCACGTCCGGGGCGGCCCCCGTGCTGCCCCAGCGGACGCGAAAGGCCCTCCCTGAGGCGTCACGGGCGTCCGGGACGGACGGAGGGTCAGCGCAGGGCGGCGACTCCGCCGCCGACGCCGTGGCTGTCGAAGGACATGACGTCGCGGACGGCAGTGGGCAGGCCGCGACCGTGGGGGAGACCCGGATGTCCGAGTCGACGAGGCCGTGGCAGCCCGACGACCGTGCCGGTGACCGGCCCGACGCCCCGTCCGGGGGGCAGGACGCGCACGACCGCGCGGAGCCGGAAGGCGGCGAAGCGACCGGCGCCCGGGCGCTGCCCAGGCGGGTGCGGCAGGCGTCGCTCGCGGCGCCGCTGCGTGACGCGCCAGGGGGCCCGGACACGGGTCGCGAGCCCGCGGGCCGTGCACCCGCCAAGGAAGTCAGCGCGGAGGAGATGCGGGCCATCTTCGGGGCGTTTCAACGAGGGCTCGACCGGGGTCGCAAGGACGACCCGGCCGGGCGGGAGACCATGAGCGACGAAGGGACGGGTCAGGATGGATGACCCCGGAAACCGCGAGGGAGCCGAGCCGGTCGCGCAGACCGCCGCGAGCGACCTCGGCTGGCTGCTGGACGAGTTGGTGGCCAGGACCGACCATGTCCGCCAGGCCGTGCTGCTGACCTCGGACGGGCTGGTCACCTGCGCGTCGCGCGGGATGCCGGCACGTGACATCGAGCATCTGTCCGCCGTCTGCGCCGGGTTCCACAGCCTGGCCAAGGAGACCGGGGACCGTTTCGGGGCGGGCCGGGTGCGGCAGACCATGGTGATGCTCGATGGCGCGTATCTGTTCATCACGCCGGCCGGTGACGGCAGCCGTCTCGCCGTGCTGTCCGACATCGAGACCGATGTCGGACAGCTCGCCCACGAGATGACCCTGCTGGTCAGGCGGGTGGGCCGGCATATGGCCGTGCCCGCGCGCGCCGTCCGCGAGGCCACCGACGCCTGATCCCGTGAGCGACCACTGGTACGAGGACGAGACCGGGTCGATGGTGCGCCCGTACACCGTCACCCAGGGCCGGACCCGCCCCGCCGCAGAGCATCACATCGACATGATGTCGCAGGTCACGGCCATCGATCAGGAGGACGGACCGTCGCCTGCGCTCGACCATGCCCGCAGCTCCCTGCTGGGCCTGGTGCGCCGGGGGCGGCGCCCGGTCGCCGAGGTCGCGGCCGACGCCGATCTGCCGCTGACCGTGGTGCGGGTACTGCTGGCCGATCTGGTCGAGGCGGGGCTCGTGCGTATCTCGGCGCCCTCGGCCCAGCGGGACAAGCATGACCCGACACTGCTGCGTGAGATCGCCGACCGGCTGCGCGAGCTGTGACCCGACCGGCGGTGTGAGCGGCGACCCGACCGGCGGTGTGAGCGGCGACCCGACCGGCGGGAGGAGCAGGGGGCTCCCCGATGCCGCCGAGAGCGGTTCCGGAACGCTTTTGCGTGGCCGTGCAACGTTCCTCCGTGCTCTCTCCAACCACGCAACGATCATTCGCGGATGCGCAAAGCTCGTGCATTTCCGTTCGGAACGCTCACCTCGTAAGGTCGCTGGCTGTACGTGGAGTTTGGCGGGGACCGTCTGCTCGGCGATCCCCCCGCACAGGGCTGCTCAGCCCTGCCCGCGTTCACCGGAGCGAATCCGGTGAACGCGATGGAGCGATGAGGGGAAGCGCCGTGGTCGCCGCCACTCGCTAGGCAGCGATAAGGAGCCTCCCCAGTGTTGGACCACGGCGCAGCGCCGCCCGTCACCCCTCAGCAGGGACCGGCGGGTCCCCAGCCCGGTCTCGGTGCCCGCCTCATGCGGCGCAAGCCCGTCGAGACGCTGGTCGCCGAGGGCGGCCAGGGCGAGGGCGGAAGCCTCCGCCGCTCGCTCACCATGTGGCAGCTGACCATGATCAGCATCGGTGCCACCCTCGGCACCGGCATCTTCGTCGTCCTCGGCGAGGCGACCCCGCTGGCCGGACCCGCGGTCGCGATCTCGTTCGTCGTCGCGGGTCTGACCGCCCTGTTCTCGGCGCTCTCGTACGCCGAGCTCGCCGGTTCGATCCCGGTCTCCGGCTCCTCGTACTCCTACGCGTACGCCACCATGGGCGAGCTCATCGCCTGGGTCTGCGGCTGGTGCCTGGTCCTGGAGTACGGGGTCTCGGTCGCGGCCGTCGCGGTCGGCTGGGGCGAGTACCTCAACGAACTGCTCGACGGCACGATCGGCGTCACGATCCCCGGCTCGATATCCGCGCCCATCGGCGAAGGCGGTTTCATCAACCTGCCGGCGCTGATCGTGGTGCTGCTCGCCATGGTCTTCCTGATGGGCGGCGCCAAGGAGAGCGCCAGGATCAACTCGATCATGGTCGGCGTGAAGATCGTCACGCTGCTGCTCTTCATCGGCATCGGCTTCATGGGCATCAAGGCCGGCAACTACGCCCCGCTCGCCCCGCTGGGTGTCACCGGTATCAGCGCCGCCGCGGCCTCCCTGTTCTTCTCGTACATCGGTTTCGACGCCGCCTCCACCGCCGGTGAGGAGGCGAAGAACCCGAAGAAGGACCTGCCGCGCGCGATCATGCTGTCCCTGCTCATCGTGACGGTGCTCTACTGCCTCGTCGCCCTGGTCGCCGTCGGCGCCATGCCGTGGCAGGACTTCGAGGGCACCGAAGCGGCACTCGCCCAGATCATGAAGGACGTCACCGGTCAGAGCTTCTGGGGTGTGGTGCTCGCCGCGGGCGCGGTCGTCGCCATCGCCAGCGTCGTCTTCGCCGTGCTGTACGGCCAGACCCGCATCCTGTTCGCCATGTCGCGCGACGGCCTGGTGCCCAAGGTGTTCGCCAAGGTCGACGGGAAGACCGGCGCCCCGCGCGCCAACACCGTGATCGTCTCGGTCTTCTGCGGTGCCCTCGCGGCCTTCATCCCGTTGGGCGAACTGGCGAACGCCACCAGCATCGGCACGCTCTTCGCGTTCGCCCTGGTCAATGTGGCCGTGATCATCCTGCGCTACAAGCGCCCCGAGATGAACCGCACCTTCAGGGTGATGCTCTTCCCGGTCACCCCGATCCTGGGCTTCCTCTTCTGCGCCTACATGATGTACAGCCTGCCCGGCATCACCTGGCTGTGGTTCGGTGGCTGGATGGCTGCCGGGCTCGTGTTCTACTTCCTGTACGGCCTTGGCCGCTCCCGGTTGGCAACAGCAGAGAAGTGATCCACCCCCTGTGCGACTGAACGATCTCGACGAACGCATCGTCCACGCCCTCGCCGAGGACGCACGCCGTTCCTACGCCGACATCGGTTCGCTCGTCGGCCTTTCCGCGCCCGCCGTGAAACGGCGCGTGGACAGGCTGCGGGCCGATGGAGCCATCACCGGCTTCACGGTGCGCGTGGACCCCGCGGCGCTCGGCTGGGAGACCGAGGGCTTCATCGAGATCTACGCACGCAGCAACACCTCGCCCGAGACCATCCAGCGCGGTCTCGAGCGCTACCCGGAAGTCGCGTCCGCCTCCACCGTCACCGGCGAGGCGGACGCGATCGTCCAGGTGTTCGCCTCCGACATGCGCCACTTCGAGCGTGTGCTGGAGCGGATCGCGGGCGAGCCGTTCGTCGACCGGACCAAGTCGGTGCTGGTCCTGTCCCCGCTGCTCAGGCGGTTCTCGTCCGGCTCGCCCGGCTGACCGTCAGCCCTGGCCCGACGGGTACTCCGGACGCCACGGCAGGACCGTGAAGTCGCCGGTGCCCTTCGCGACGGTCTCGAACGGGGCCGCACTGAGGCACGTGGGCACGTCCGCGACCTCGCCCTCCTCGATCCAGGTGTAGCCCAGGCGGTCGCTCCTCCCCTGGTCGTGGACGGTGACCCCGACCCGCTTCCCCCTGTGCGGGGTGTTGCCGTCGGTGACCACACCCGTCACCACCGCCACCTTGCCCCCGGTCATCAGGCAGTCGACCTTCACCTCCGCCCAGCCACCCGCGCCGTTCGCGTCGTAGTGGCTGAAGCGGAAGGTGCCATGGGCCTTGTGCGGGTCCATGTTGTCCTTCGCGGCGAGGTGGGCGTCGAAGGAGAACGTGATGTCGTCTCCGGCCGGGCGATACAGCTTGGCCGTGCCGGTCAGGGCGGCCGCCTCACGCGGGCGGACCCCTCCGTCGCCATCCCCCGAGGCGACGGCGGAGCCCGAGACCCCCACGGCGATCAGCAGCGCCACGGCGAGCACGACGGCCTTCGTGCGTCTGTTCATGCGACTTCCCTTCCGTCGGTGATCCGGCATCCCCCACTGTTCCGCCCGGGTCGGCGCGGAACATCGCCCTGGGGGCGTGACCGGCTCCGCCGTCCGGCGGGGAGACCGGTCCGCCCGGCGGAGGACCCGGCGTGCAACGAATCGCCGCCGGACAGGCGATGCGCGCAATGGATCGACTCTCGGAACGCAACGGACTCGCCTTGTCCCGGCGGAGCGCCGGAACGTACCGTTTTGACGTCGTCCTGACTGTTGTCCTGGCACCCCGCTCACCGTCTCCGAAGGTCGTCCATGCCGCCGCTGCGCACCGCCCTGCTCCAGAGCTCCGGAACTCCCGGCGACATTGCCAAGAACCTCGAGATCCTCGACGCCCACGCCGCCGACGCGGCCGCGGCCGGTGCAGGGCTGCTGGTCAGCCCCGAGATGTTCCTCACCGGCTACGCCATCGGCGACGGCATCCACCGTCTCGCGGAGCCCGCCGACGGCGCGTCCGCCCAGGCCGTCGCCGGGATCGCCCGCCGCCACGGGATCGCCGTCGTCTACGGCTACCCCGAGCGCGACGGCGAGCAGGTCTACAACGCGGCGCAGCTCATCGGGCCCGACGGCACCCGTCTCGCGAACTACCGCAAGACCCACCTGTTCGGCTGCTTCGAGCAGGAGTGGTTCACCGCCGGTGACGAGCCCGTCGTCCAGGCCGAGCTCGGCGGCCTCCGCGTCGGCCTGCTGATCTGCTACGACGTCGAGTTCCCCGAGAACGTACGCGCGCACGCCCTCGCCGGGACCGAACTGCTGCTCGTGCCGACCGCGCTGATGAACCCGTTCCAGTTCGTCGCCGAGAAGCTCCTCCCGGTCCGCGCGTTCGAGAGCCAGATGTACATCGCGTACGCCAACCGGACCGGCCCCGAGGGCGAGTTCGACTTCGCCGGGCTGAGCTGCCTCGCCGGACCCGACGGAATCGCCCGGACCCGCGCGGGCAGCCACGGAGACGATCTGGTGCTCGCCGACGCCGACCCGGACTTCCTCGCCGCCTCCCGGGCGGCCAACCCGTATCTGAGTGACCGCCGCCCCGCGCTGTACGGGTCGCTCACCCGCTGAGACCTGCCGCCCCGCCCCCCCGCAACACCAGGAGCAACACCCCATGACGTCCACGGTGCCCACAGCCGTCCCGCACTCCGAGGCCCAGCCGCCCATCACCATGTTCGGGCCGGACTTCCCCTATGCGTACGACGACTTCCTCGCCCACCCGGCGGGCCTCGGCCAGATACCGGCGACCGAGCACGGCACCGAGGTGGCCGTCATCGGCGGCGGGCTCTCCGGCATCATCGCCGCGTACGAGCTGATGAAGATGGGCCTCAAGCCGGTCGTCTACGAAGCCGACCAGATCGGCGGACGGCTGCGCACGGTCGGCTTCGACGGTGTCGCCGCTCAGGGCGGCGAGGAACTCATCGCCGAGATGGGCGC
The DNA here is from genome assembly GCF_042731955.1 of Streptomyces sp. NPDC059828. Classification (NCBI taxonomy): domain Bacteria; kingdom Bacillati; phylum Actinomycetota; class Actinomycetes; order Kitasatosporales; family Streptomycetaceae; genus Streptomyces; species Streptomyces sp. NPDC059828. The sequence goes on from NZ_JBHWIW010000011.1 coordinate 129,552, forward strand.
GATGCGCTTCCCGCCCTCGTCCACCGCGCTCCAGCACTACATCGACCTGGTGGGGCTGCGGACCCAGCCGTTCCCCAACCCGCTGGCCGAGGCCACCCCGTCGACCGTGGTCGACCTCAAGGGCGAGTCGCACTACGCGGAGACCATCGACGACCTCCCGCAGGTCTACCGCGACGTCATGAACGCGTGGAACGCCTGTCTGGAGGAAGGCGCCGACTTCACCGACATGAACCGCGCGATGCGTGAGCGCGATGTGCCGCGCATCCGGGAGATCTGGGCGAAGCTGGTCGAGAAGCTCGACAACCAGACGTTCTACGGCTTCCTCTGCGACTCCGAGGCCTTCAGGTCCTTCCGGCACCGCGAGATCTTCGGCCAGGTCGGCTTCGGCACCGGCGGCTGGGACACCGACTTCCCCAACTCCATCCTGGAGATCCTGCGCGTCGTCTACACCGAGGCCGACGACCACCACCGCGGTATCGTCGGCGGGTCCCAGCAGCTCCCGCTGCGGATGTGGGAGCGCGAGCCGCAGAAGATCACGCACTGGCCGCTGGGCACCTCCCTGAAGTCTCTGCACGAGGGCGACCCCCGCCCCGCCGTGACAAGGCTGCACCGGGTCTCGGGCAACCAGATCGTGGTCACTGACGCCTCCGGCGACATCCGCAGCTTCAAGGCGGCGATCTTCACCGCGCAGTCCTGGATGCTGCTGTCCAAGATCGACTGCGATGACTCGCTCTTCCCCATCGATCACTGGACGGCGATGGAGCGGACCCACTACATGGAGTCCTCCAAGCTGTTCGTCCCGGTGGACCGGCCGTTCTGGCTGGACAAGGACGAGGAAACGGGGCGTGACGTCATGTCGATGACGCTCACCGACCGTATGACCCGCGGGACCTACCTCCTGGACGACGGCCCCGACAAGCCCGCCGTGATCTGCCTCTCGTACACGTGGTGCGATGACAGCCTCAAGTGGCTCCCGCTGTCCGCGAACGAGCGCATGGAGGTCATGCTCAAGTCGCTCGGCGAGATCTATCCCAAGGTCGACGTCCGCAAGCACATCATCGGCAACCCGGTGACCGTGTCCTGGGAGAACGAGCCCTACTTCATGGGCGCGTTCAAGGCCAACCTGCCGGGTCACTACCGTTACCAGCGTCGGCTGTTCACCCACTTCATGCAGGACCGGCTGCCCGCCGACAAGCGCGGGATCTTCCTCGCGGGCGACGACATCTCGTGGACCGCGGGCTGGGCCGAGGGCGCAGTGCAGACGGCGCTGAACGCGGTGTGGGGCGTGATGCACCACTTCGGCGGTGCCACGGACGCCACCAACCCCGGTCCTGGCGACGTCTTCGACGAGATCGCTCCGGTGGAACTGCCGGAGGACTGAACCTCTGGTCCCTCGGGGGCCGTGCCCCCTATGGATGAACCCCCGCCGCCGACCGTGACCCGGCCGGCCCCGGGAGGTCCCTGAGCCGCCGCCGACCGGACACCCTGGTCGGCGGCGGCCCCGTATCCGCCGCGTCATCTGCACGGGGTCAGCAGGCAGCGACCGACGAGCCCGACAGCCGCGTCCAGCCTCTCGGTGAACTCCTCGGTCAGCGAGGGGAGCGCCCTGATGCTCCACAGCAGCCGGGCCGCCGACCACGCGCCGTCCCGGGCGCGCTCCAGGCTCCATGAGCCCAGCAGATGAGTCACGGGGTCGGCGATCTCCAGCAGATCGGGTCCGGGCATCAGATCTTCACGGATCCGCTCCTCCAGCAGCGTGAGGATGTCGCCCACGCGATCGAACGCCCCCTCCAGCAGCGCTGGTTCGCAGCCGAGCGTACGGCAGGTGTCCACCACCGCGAGCGCGAGATCGTGCCCGATGTGCGCGTTCATCCCGGCCAGCGCGAACTGCAGCGGGCGTACCCCGGGATGGCGCCGGTACTGGAACAGCGGGCGCCAGCAGGCCGGCGGGCGGCTTCCCGCCGTCGCCGTTTCCACGGCGTCCAGATAGCGCTCGGCGAAGAGAACGCCCAGCGTGACGGCGGATCGCCGGTCGGGGAACTCCCCGTGGTCGATACGCCGCCCCAGTTCCTCGGTGACCGCCAGATACACCCGGTTGAACACCGCGACCCCGTCCCGCTCCGGCCAGTGGGAGCGGAATGCGCGCATCCGTTCCAGCACCGGGCCGACCGAGGGATCACCGGGTCCGCACGGGGCGTCGACGTGTGCTGCGAACTCTTCGGTCTGCGCCATGCAGGCAGCGTCCCAGTCCTAGGCTCGGTCGGGTGCCGCCCGGCCCGGGCTTCCCCAGAACGGGGGAAGGACCGGATGACGGGCGGCCACCAGAGCGACTCGCAAGGGGGACGGGACGGTGACAGGCGTACGCAGCCGGCGCCGGGCGGAGCGGCGCGAGCGGCGCCGCGCGGCGCGACGGGGGATCGTCGTGGGGGCCGCCTCCGCGGTGGTGGCCGTCGGTACGGTCACGGGACTGGTGTCCGCGGCGGGCGGGGCGGACGGCGGACAGCGCACGGCCCGTACGGAGGCCAGCAGTGCGCCCATGCCCACACCGCTGCCCGCGCGCCCGAGCCCTTCTCCCTCCCCGTCCGCTTCCTCGAGCCCGTCCGCCCCGCCGAGCGCTTCGCCCAGCGTGACCCGCAGGTCCGCCCCGAAGAGGCCCGCCGCCCCGCCCCCGGCTCCCGCCCCCGGCGGCGGAGTGCTGTACCGGCATCCCGATTCGCAGGTCATCGACTGGGTGCGGGCGCATGGCGGCGACCCGCGCCGGGCGCTCATCGAGTCGCGGATCGCCGCCCAGCCCGCCGCGGTCTGGTTCGCCGCCTACAACCCGGGTGAGATCACCCGCGAGGTGCGCGCCGTGACCTCGGGAGCCGCGGCGGCCGGCCGGGTGCCCGTCCTCGTCCCGTACGCCATACCCGACCGGGACTGCGGGGGCGCGTCCCAGGGAGGGGCGCCCGATCTCGGGGCGTACGACCGCTGGATCGGGGAGTTCGCCGACGGACTCGGTGCCGAACCGGTCATCGTCGTCCTCGAACCCGACTCGCTGGCACTGTCGGACTGCCTCTCCGGTGCCGGTCGTGCCGCCCGGAACACCGCGCTGGCCCGGGCGGGCCGCATCCTGAAGACCGCCAACCCCCGCGCGAAGGTCTACTTCGACGCGGGCCACTCGGGCTGGCACTCCCCGTCGGTGATGGCCGGTCTACTGCGCGCCGCGGGGGCCACGACCAGCGGGGACGGCATCTTCACCAACGTTTCCAACTTCCACCGCACGGCCGATGAGACGCGCTACGCCAGGGCGGTGCTGGAGGCGCTGGGCGGCCCCGCCCGGCTCGGTGCCGTCATCGACACCAGCCGCAACGGCAACGGCGCACCCGAGGCCGGCGCCTGGTGCGACCCGGGAGGCCGGGCACTCGGGCGCGCGCCGACGACACGGACCGGGGAGTCACGGATCGACGCCTTCCTGTGGATCAAACTGCCGGGCGAGTCTGACGGCTGCCGCGGCACGGCCGGCAGCTTCACTCCGGACTACGCCTACGACCTGGCGACGGGCTGACCAGCCGCTTCCCGGCCGTCCGGCGGCCGGGCCCCGGCGACCGCGGCGTCTGCCGCGCCCGTACGCGTACTGCCGCGCAACACCCCCGCACCGGCGACGAGGCCGAAGGCCAGCACGGTCACCAGAGCGAACGACACGACCAGCGACGTCAGATCGGCGATCCCGCCGATGGCCGAGGGGGCGATCAGCCCCGAGGTGTACGTGATCGTCGCGACGCCCGCGATCGACAGGCTCGGGTTGCTGCCGCTGCGTCCCGCCGCCGCGAAGGCGAGTGGCACGACGACGGCGATCCCGAGGCCGATGCAGCCGAACCCGGCCATCGCCGCGAGGGGGTCCGGGGCCAGTACCACCAGCACTCCGCCCGCCGTGGCGAGCACCCCGCCGACCCGTACCGTACGGACCGGCCCGAAGCGGTCCACGACCCTGTCGCCCGCCAGTCGCGCCACCGCCATCGTCAGCGCGAACGCGGTCGTGGAGGCTGCGGCGAGCCCCGCCGAAGTGCCGAGTCCGTCGCGCAGGTACACCGCCGACCAGTCCAGGCTGGCGCCTTCCGCGAACACTCCGCAGAACCCGATCGCCCCGATGACCAGCGCGGATCGTGGAGGGAGGGCGAAGCGGGGCGGCGGTGCCTCGTCGGGTGCGCTGCGCAGGTCCAGTACGTGCCGGCAGGCCAGCAGACCGAGCACGGTGAGCACCGCGGACGCGATCAGATGATGGAGCCGGGCGTCGCTGCCCATGTGTGCGGCGAGGGTGCCCGCAGCGGAGCCGATCAGGGCGCCCACGCTCCACATTCCGTGCAGCCCGGACATGATCGAGCGGTTCAGACGGTTCTCGATCTCGACGCCGAGCGCGTTCATGGCGACATCGGCCATGCCCGCCGTGGCGCCGTACACGAAGAGGGCGGCGCAGAGCGCGTACACATGGGGGGACAGCGCCGGGAGCACGAGGGAGAGGGTCCACAGCGCGAGCAGCCCGCGGAGCGCGGCGCGTGCGCCGAAGCGATGGCTGACGGTGCCGGCGAGCGGCATCGCGAGGGACGCTCCGATGGCCGGGAAGGCGAGGGCGATGCCGAGCAGCCCGGCACCCACCCCGGCATGGTCCTGGACCCAGGGGATACGGGTGGCGAAACTGCCGGTCACGGCGCCGTGCACACAGAAGACGGCGGCCACGGCATAGCGGGCGCGGATCAGTTTCCGCCGTTCGGATACGACGACTTCGCTCGTCATCAGCGCGTCCTCCCCCGGGCGTCGGCATGACCGTCGGGACCGCCGCCCGTAGACCGGATTTGAGGCTAAGAGGACTAGACCAGGCGGTCAACAGGTGGGGACCCGAGCCTCGCGAACGACGCGTCGCCGCCCTCTGTGAGCCAGGCCACAGGCACTCACCTGCTTGGTCCATTGCGCGGCGTGGCACACTGGCCCTGTATCAGCAGCAGCGCACTCCGGGGTCGGTGTAATTCCGAACCGGCGGTAATAGTCCGCGACCCGTCCGCATCCAGCGGCCGGTTGACCAGGTGAAATTCCTGGACCGACGGTGAAAGTCCGGATGGGAGGCAGTGCGCGGCGGGCGACCCTCGTGGTCCGTCGGCCGTCTGCGGCCGATCGTCCTCACCGACGACCGGTACCGCCGACCCGGCGTTCCCCGGCTTCGCGCCGCTTGCTCTGTCGTTCGACGACAGCCCCCGGAGTCCGTGCCCGAAGAGGCAGGAGGACCGGGTGGCCACCGCAGCCGACATCAGCGCCATGCGCCGAGCCATCGAGCTCGCCGCCCGTGCGCTCGGCTCCACCAGCCCCAACCCCGTCGTGGGATGCGTCATCACGGACGTCTCCGGAGAGACCGTCGGCGAGGGCTACCACCAGCGGGCCGGAGGCCCACACGCCGAGATCCACGCCCTGCGCGCGGCGGGGGAACGCGCCAAGGGCGGCACCGCGTACGTCACCCTCGAACCGTGCAACCACACCGGCCGTACCGGCCCTTGTGCCCAGGCCCTCATCGAGGCCGGGGTGGCCCGCGTCGTGTACGCCGTGGCCGACCCCAACCCGCAGGCCACCGGAGGCGCCGAGACCCTGCGCGCCGCAGGAGTCCGGGCCGAGCAGGGGCTGCTCGGTGACGAGGCCGGGGAAGGCAACATCGCCTGGCTCACCTCCGTGCGTCTCGGCAGGCCCTACGTCCTGTGGAAGTACGCGGCCACCCTCGACGGCCGTATCGCGGCCGCCGACGGCACCAGCCGCTGGATCACCTCGCCCGAGTCCCGCGCCGACGTCCACCGGCTGCGCGCCGAGGCCGATGCCGTGGTCGTCGGCTCCGGCACCCTGCGCGCCGACGACCCCCACCTCGCCGTGCGCGGTGTCGAAGGGGCCACCCAGCCCCTGCGCGTGGTCCTCGACACCCACGCGACCGTGCTGCCGACGGCCAGGGTCCTGGACGACTCGGCGCCCACGCTGATCGCGACCGGTGAGCACGCGGACATCCGGCACCTGCCCGGAGCCGACATCGCCCGGCTGAGCGCGGACGAACGCGGCATCGGTGTCCACGCCCTGCTCACCGAGCTGTACGGGCGCGGCGTGCGCTCCGTACTCCTCGAAGGCGGACCCACGCTCGCCGGGTCCTTCATCGCCGCGGGAGCAGTCGATCGAGTCATCGGCTACCTCGCACCCGTATTCCTCGGCGCCGGCCGCCCGGCTCTCGCCGGGACCGGAATCACCACCATCACCGAAGCGTTGCGGCTCGACATGACCGAGACCGTCCGCATCGGCCCCGATCTGCGGATCACCGCGACCGTCCCCAAGGGAGCTTGAGTGTTCACCGGAATCGTCGAAGAGCTGGGTGAGGTCACCGCCGTCGAGGAACTCGACGACGCCTCACGCTTCCGTCTGCGCGGCCCCCAGGTCACCGAGGGCGCGAAGCACGGCGACTCCATCGCCGTCAACGGCGTCTGCCTGACCGTGGTGGAGACCGCAGACGGCGAGTTCACCGCCGATGTGATGGCCGAGACGCTGAAGCGCTCCAGCCTTGGCGGGCTCGCCGTCGGCTCCCGGGTCAACCTGGAGCGGCCCATGGTGGCCGACGGGCGGTTCGGCGGACACATCGTCCAGGGCCATGTGGACGGCACCGGCACGATCGTGGAGCGCACCCCGTCCGAGCACTGGGAGCTCGTCAGGATCTCCCTTCCGCAGGACCTCGCGCGCTATGTCGTGGAGAAGGGTTCCATCACCGTCGACGGGGTCAGCCTCACCGTGGTCGACGCGGGCCCCGATTCCTTCACCATCAGCCTGATCCCCACCACCCTCGCGCTGACCACCCTCGGGATCAAGCAGCCCGGCGACCCGGTCAATCTCGAAGTGGACGTGATCGCCAAGTACGTCGAGCGGCTGCTCGGCTCCCGCGCGGGCGCGGGCGCGGGAGCCGACGCCGGCACGCTCACGGGCCCGGGCACGGTCACGGGGGAGGGCGCCAAGTGAGCTCCCTGAGCTGGCTGAACGCCGAGGCCTTCACCGCCTTCGGCCAGCCCATCAAGTGGGCCGACATGACCGGCAACCTCGTCGGTCTGACGGCCCTCGCACTCGGCTGGCGCCGCTCGGTGTGGACCTGGCCCGCCCAGTTCGTCTCCGGCCTTGTCCTCTTCGCCGCCTTCGCCACCGCCCACTTCACCGGCAGCGCCGGAAAGCAGGTCGTGGTCATGGTCGTCGCGGCCTGGGGCTGGTGGCAGTGGAGCCGCGGGCGCGGGCAGGCCCAGGACGGTTCGATCGCCGTCCGGTTCGCCACCCGGCGTGAGCGCGCGGCCATGGCCGCCGCGGCGCTGCTCGGCACCCTCGCCGTCGGAGGGCTGTTCACGCTGTACCCGGTGCTGTCCTGGGCACCGTGGCCCGACGCCTACATCTTCGTCGGCACGCTCGTGGCGATGTACGCCCAGGCTCGCGGCATGGTCGAGTTCTGGTTCGCCTGGCTGCTCGTCGACCTCGTCGGCGTGCCGTTCGCCTTCACGAACGGCTATGCCTTCTCCGGTTTCGTCTATGTGATCTACGGCGCGCTGGTCCTGTGGGGCCTGCGCGACTGGTGGCAGCGGTCCCGCACCGCTCCTGCCCTGGAAGGAGTGGCAGCATGAGCGCCCTGCCCGTCTGGAATCCGGCCGACGACATCGAGGACCTCCGCCTCGACCCCGTCGAACAGGCCATCCGCGACATCGCCGCCGGCAGGCCCGTCGTGGTCGTCGACGACGAGGACCGCGAGAACGAGGGCGACCTCGTCATCGCCGCCGAGAAGGCCACACCCGAGATCGTCGCTTTCATGATGAGCGAGTGCCGGGGCCTGATCTGCGCTCCCATGGAGAGCGACGAACTGGAGCGGCTCGAACTGCCCCAGATGGTCCAGCACAACACCGAGTCCATGAGCACGGCCTTCACCGTGTCCGTCGACGCATCGGCCGCCCACGGCGTGAGCACCGGAATCTCCGCCGCCGACCGCGCCACCACGCTCCAGCTGCTGGCCAACGGCACCGCCCAGCCAGGCGACTTCGTGCGCCCCGGCCACATCTTCCCGCTGCGCGCCAAGCCCGGGGGCGTCCTCGCCCGCAACGGCCACACCGAGGCGGCCGTCGACCTGGCACGGCTCGCCGGACTGCGTCCCGCGGGAGCGATCGTCGAGATCGCCGGTGAGGACGGCGCCATGCTGCGGCTGCCCGAGCTGATCCCGTTCGCCCGCAAGCACGGTCTGACCATCATCTCCATCGAGGATCTGATCGCCTACCGCCGCAGTGCGGAACCGACCGTGCGCCGGGAGGCCGAGGTGAACCTGCCGACCGCGCACGGCGCGTTCACCGCGTACGGCTACCGCTCCACCGTGGACGGCGTCGAGCATGTGGCGCTCGTGCACGGGGACATCGGCGACGGCGAGGACGTGCTGGTCCGCGTCCACTCCGAATGCCTGACCGGCGACATCTTCCACTCGCTGCGCTGCGACTGCGGACCCCAGCTCGAGGCGTCCATGGAGCGCGTCACCGAAGCCGGCCGCGGTGTGGTCGTGTACCTGCGCGGCCACGAGGGGCGCGGCATCGGCCTGGTGTCCAAACTGCGGGCGTACGAACTCCAGGAACGCGGACGGGACACCCTCGACGCCAACCTGGAACTCGGACTGCCCGCCGACGCCCGGGACTACGCCGCGGGCGCGCAGATCCTGGCCGATCTCGGGGTGCGCAGCCTGCGGCTGATGACCAACAACCCCGACAAGATCAGCGCATTGGTGCGGTACGGCCTGAAGGTCGAGGGCCGCGAGGCCATGCCGGTCCAGGCGGGGGAGCACAACCTCGGCTATCTGCGCACCAAGCGCGACCGCATGGGACACGACCTGCCCTGGCTGGAGGACCAGTCCCGGTCCGGCGCGGGGGCCACCCCGGCGACCGCGTCCACCTGCGCCAACCAGTAGCGGCAACGCTGCACCGACAAGACCCGATAAGACACGACAGCACCAACGGCACCACCCGAGAACCAAGGAGAAACGTGAGCGGCAAGGGCGCACCCGAACTGTCCGTACGCAACTGCGGAGACCTCCGCGTGGCCGTCATCGCGGCCCAGTGGCACGAGAAGATCATGGACGGCCTCGTCGACGGAGCCCTGCGTGCCCTGCACGAGCTGGGTATCGACGAGCCGACCGTGCTGCGGGTCCCCGGCAGCTTCGAGCTGCCCGTCGTGGCCAAGGTGCTCGCGGGCCGCGGCTATGACGCGATCGTGGCGCTCGGTGTCGTCATCCGCGGCGGCACGCCCCACTTCGAGTACGTGTGCCAGGGCGTCGCCCAGGGCCTGACCCAGGTCTCCGTGGACACGGGCGTCCCCGTCGGCTTCGGGGTGCTCACCTGCGACACCGAGGAGCAGGCCCTCGACCGCGCCGGTCTGGAGGGCTCCAATGAGGACAAGGGACACGAGGCGGTGACCGCCGCGGTCGCCACCGCCGCGACCCTCCGTTCAGTATCTGAACCCTGGCGCTGAGGCGGACCCACTTCCGCGTAGGGTGGGACCACCATGTCCAAGAAGACGTTCGAGGAGCTCTTCACCGAGCTCCAGCACAAGGCAGCCAACGGCGACCCCGCCACCTCCCGCACCGCCGAGCTCGTGGACAAGGGCGTCCATGCCATCGGCAAGAAGGTCGTCGAAGAGGCCGCCGAGGTCTGGATGGCCGCCGAGTACGAGGGCAAGGAGGCGGCAGCCGAGGAGATCTCCCAGCTGCTGTACCACGTCCAGGTGATGATGGTCGCCCGGGGGATCTCCCTGGACGACGTCTACGCCCATCTCTGAGCAGACTCGATCCGTACCCCACACCACTGACGCATCACCCACGCACGACGTACGTCACTACGCACCGAAGGAAGCCCACCTCATGCTGCGCATCGCCGTCCCCAACAAGGGTTCACTGTCCGGACCTGCGGGGGAGATGCTCCATGAGGCGGGCTACCTCCAGCGCAAGGACTCCAAGGAGCTCGTGCTGGTCGACCCGGAGAACGAGGTCGAGTTCTTCTACCTGCGCCCGCGCGACATCGCGATCTACGTCAGCTCGGGCCGTCTCGACATCGGCATCACCGGCCGGGACCTGCTCCTCGACTCGGGCGCCGGTGCCGAGGAGATCCTCGAACTCGGCTTCGCCCGCTCCACCTTCCGCTACGCCACCAAGCCCGGCACCGCGTCCGGCGTCGAGGACTTCGGCGGGCTGACGATCGCCACCTCCTACGAGGGCATCGTGGCCAAGCACCTCGCGGACAACGGCATCGACGCATCCGTGGTGCACCTCGACGGCGCCGTCGAGACCGCGATCGAGCTCGGCGTCGCCCAGATCATCGCCGATGTCGTGGAGACCGGCACCAGCCTGCGCAACGCGGGCCTGGCCGTGATCGGCGAGCCGATCCTCACCTCCGAGGCCGTGGTCATCCGACGCACCGGGGCGGATGCCGACGACCCGAAGGTCGAGCAGTTCCTGCGCCGCCTCCAGGGCGTCCTGGTCGCCCGCTCCTACGTGATGATGGACTACGACTGCCGGGTCGAGCACCTGGAGCAGGCCGTCGGCCTCACCCCGGGCCTCGAGTCGCCGACCGTCTCCCCGCTGCACCACGAGGGCTGGGTGGCCGTGCGCGCCATGGTCCCCGCCAAGGAGGCACAGCGCGTCATGGACGACCTGTACGCGCTGGGAGCCCGGGCCATCCTCACCACGGCGATCCACGCCTGCCGCCTCTGACAGCGCCCAGAGCCCGGAACAGCGCAGAGAGCACAGCGGACCCCATGCCTTCGTCATCCTCGTCATCCGTCGACCAGCAGGAACTCCCCGCACTCCCGGTCACCTTCAGGCCCACCCGCACCCGGGCGGTCCTGCTGACCGTGGGTGCGGTGATGTTCGCCGTCATCACCGGAGTCGCGTTCGCCCTGGAGAAGCTCAGCACGGGGGAGCGGATCAGCTTCGTCTTCATCGCGCTGCTCTTCTTCGCGGTGCTGGCCCTCCTCAGCCGTCCCAAGGTCGTCGCCGACGAACAAGGGGTGACTGTGGTCAACCTCACGCGCCGTCGACGGCTCGACTGGGCCGAGATCCTGCGTGTCAACCTCCGTCCGGGTGACCCCTGGGTGTTCCTCGATCTGAGTGACGGCACCAGCCTTCCCGTGCTCGGCATCCAGCCCGGAATCGCCCGGCACCACGCGATCCGCGACGCACGGGCCCTGCGCGCCCTCGCCGACACGCGTGGCTCCGGTACGGAGCACGACTGAGGCCTGCCCCGCGGGGCAGGGGCATGATTACCCTTGACGCGGAGGTGCCGGGTGCACCTCCGCCTCGTACCCGCGCGGCCGCCATGGCCCGTGAGGCACCTACGAACCGAGGAGTGACTCCCTCCGGCAATGGACGGATCGTCCGGTAGTACCTGCGCCGCCCCCTCACCTGAGGCGGCGGCATGATCACCCCGCTACTGCTGCTCTGTGCGGCATTCGTGCTGATCCTCGCGAACGGCTTCTTCGTGGCGGCCGAGTTCGGCCTCGTCACGGTCGAGCGTGCGGACGCGGAGCGCGCCGCGGCCGAAGGCGACCAGCGTGCCCACGGCGTCGTACGGGCCCTGCGCGAGCTGTCGTTCCAACTGTCCGGCACCCAGCTCGGCATCACCATCACCTCCCTGGTCGTCGGCATGCTCGCCGAGCCCGCACTCGCCGAGCTGCTGAGCGGGCCGCTGGCCGCGGTGGGCATACCCGCGGGGGCCGTGTCCGGTGTCGCCGTGGTCATAGGCATGCTGCTGGCTTCCGCGGTCCAGATGGTCGTCGGCGAGCTCGTCCCGAAGAACTGGGCGGTCTCCCGGCCGCTCCAGGTCGCCAGGTTCGTGGCCGGCCCGCAGCACCGTTTCTCCGCCCTCTTCCGGCCGGTGATCGCCCTGCTCAACTCCGTCGCCAACCGGCTGGTGCGGACGCTGGGCGTCGAACCGGCCGATGAACTGGCATCGGCCCGGACCCCCGGCGAACTCGTTTCCCTCGCCCATCACTCGGCCCGCGCCGGCGCACTGGAGCAGGACACGGCCGACCTCTTCGTACGGACCCTCTCCCTGGGCCATCTGACCGCCCAGAACGTGATGACGCCACGAGTGAAGATGAACGCTCTCCAGTCCGACGCCACCGCGGCGGACGTGCTGAACCTCACTCGGGCCACCGGGCTCTCCCGCTTCCCCGTCTACCACGAGCGTATCGACGAGATCGTCGGCATGGTCCACCTGAAGAACGCGCTCGCCGTACCGGCCCACGCGCGCCTGCGTACCCCGGTCGGCCGTATCGCGGTGCCGCCCCTGCTGGTGCCGGAGACCCTCCCGGTGCGCACGCTGCTGGAGCGACTGCGCAGCGAGCAGCCCATCGCCGTCGTCGTCGACGAGTACGGCGGCACGGCCGGTGTCGTCACCCTGGAGGACATCGTCGAGGAACTCGTCGGCGAGGTCCGCGACGAACACGACGCGCGCGAGGCCGACGAGCGGCCCGAGCTGGCCCCGGTCGCGCCGGAGGACGGCCGGCCCGCCTGGGAGGCCGACGGCAGCTGCCGGGTGCTCACCCTGCAGCGGATAGGACTCGATGTGCCCGACGGTCCCTACGAGACCGTCGCCGGTCTCGTGGCCGACCTGCTCGGCCGCATCCCCGCCCCGGGCGACAAGGCCGAGCTGCCCGGCTGGAAGCTCTCCGTACGGCAGGTGGACCGCTACCGGGCGGAGCGCGTCAAGCTGGTGCGCACCGTCGAGGTCCCGGCCGTCATGGAGGCGGCCCGATGAGCCTGCTCCAACTGATGTTCGCCGTGCTCCTCGTACTGGCCAACGGATTCTTCGTCGGGGCCGAGTTCGCCCTGGTGTCGGTGCGGCGGAGCCAGATCGAACCGCTGGCCTCCGGGGGCTCGGCACGGGCCCGGCAGGTTCTGCACGGCCTGGAGAACCTGCCGCAGATGATGGCCGCCGCCCAGTTCGGCATCACGGTCTGCTCGCTGACGCTCGGCGCGGTGGCCGAGCCGACCGTGGCGCATCTGCTGGAGCCCCTCTTCCACGCCGTCCACGTACCCGACGCACTGATCCACCCACTGGGCTACGTCATCGCGCTGGCCGTCGTGGTCTTCCTGCACCTCGTCATCGGCGAGATGGTCCCGAAGAACCTGGCGATGGCCGCCCCGGAGAAGACCGCGCTGTGGCTGGGCCCGGCACTGGTCGGCTTCGCCCGGCTGTGCCGCCCGGTGACCGTGGGGCTCGGGGCGTGTGCCCGGGTCGTGCTGAAGCTGTTCCGGGTCGAGCCCAAGGACGAGGTCGAGGCCGTGTTCACCAGCGACCAGCTCGGCCAGCTGGTCGAGGACGCGGGCCAGGCCGGTCTCCTCGACCGGGAGGAGCAGGAGCGCCTCGAAGACGCCCTGGAGCTGGGCAGCCGCCCGGTGACGGACGTCCTCATCGCCCGCGCGTCGCTGGTGACCGTGCCGCCGTCGGTGACTCCCCGGCAGATCGAGGAGCTCACCGTACGCACGGGCTACTCGCGCTTCCCGATCAGGGGCGAGGGCAGCGGGCCCTTCATGGGGTACCTCCATGTCAAGGACGTCCTCGACCTCGAGGAGGGCGAGCGGGCCGTGCCCCAGCGCGTATGGCGTCCCATGGCCACCCTGCGCGCGGAGCTCCCCCTGGACGACGCCCTGACCGTGATGCGCCGCGCCGCCACCCATCTGGCGCAGGTTGCCGACGGGTCGGGCCGGGTGCTGGGCCTGGTGGCGATGGAGGACGTACTGGAGATGCTGGTCGGTGAGGTGCGCGACCCGGCACACCGGGCCGCCCCGGCCCCGCGCCGCCCGGTGACCGGGCCGGTCCTGGCCCCCCATCCCGGGGGCGGGCCGGTGATCCCGGCGGACGCGGTATGGGGGCAGCTGGGCACGGAGACCCCCGCCCGCTGAGCCGGCGGATCCGCAGCAGGAGCAGGAGCCCGCGCCCCGGCTCCTGCTCTTTTGAGGTCGGCTGCCCAGGCTTACGGTCCCGGAGGATCCTGCGGGCCGCGGTCCGCAGGACCCCGGCCCGACAGGACCTCCCCGTAGGCCTGCATCAGATCGGGCAGCCGCAGCGTCGCCAGATCGTCGCGGGTCGGGGTGCCCGGGTAGCCGGTGAGCCGCAGATCGCGGTAGGCGCAGCTCTTCTCGTACAGCGTGCGCAGAAAGCGCCCGTTGCCGAGCTCGTCGATCCAGCCCTGGTCGACCACGTGCCCGCTGATCGAGCACAGCTCATCGAGTGCCTCCTCGTCCCAGCCGTCGCCGTTGGCGGCGGCGAGCACCTCGCCGATCGCCGTCAGTTCCAGCGGGCGGTACGAAGGGAAGTCCACCCGGGTGGTGAACCGCGAGGACAGCCCGGGATTCGCGGCGAGCAACCGGTCCATGCCCTCGGGATAGCCCGCGAGGATCACCACCAGATGGTCGCGGTTGTCCTCGGCCCGCTTCAGCAGGACCTGCAGGGCCTCGTCGCCGTACGCGTCGCCCTTGCTGTAGCCGGTGTTCGAGAGTGAGTACGCCTCGTCCACGAACAGCACCCCGCCGAGCGCGGAGTCGATCAGCTCATTGGCCTTCACGGCGGTCTGCCCGAGGAACTCACCCACCAGGTCGGACCGCTGCGCCTCCACCAGATGGTCACCGCCGAGCAGCCCGAGGGCGTAGAACACCCGGCCGAGGATGCGCGCCACGGTCGTCTTGCCGGTGCCGGACGGCCCGGAGAAGACGAAGTGGCGCTTGGGCGGCTGGACCGGCAACCCCTGGCCTGCCCTCAGCCGGGCCATCTCCAGCTGCGCGGACAGCGCCTTCACCTGCCGCTTCACCGGCTCGAGGCCCACCATCCGCTCCAGCTCCGCCAGGGCTTCGGCGAGCAGCACGGGGTCCGTGGGCCCGGAGGGGTACGTCGGCGGCGCCGACTGGGCGGGGACGCCCGGCTTCTCCCGTACGCCCGGGACCGGTGCGGCCGGGACCGGCCCGCCGTACTGCGGCTGCTGCTCACCGCCGAACCGTGGCTCGGACCCGAGCGGCGCCTCCGCTTCGGCAGGCGGGCCGTCGACCGAGTCCTGACCGTAGCCCGAGCCCGCGAGGGAGACCGTGGCGAGCCCGGCCGGTCCGCCCGGTCCCTCGAAGTCGTCCATCCCGTCGAAACTGCCGCCGCTGTCGTACTCGGCTATCGCGGCCAGCCGCGCCGAGGTGTCCATGAACGCCGGATCGACCCGGTGCACCGCCCGGTACAACGGCAGCGCGGCGGCGGTCCGCCCGGTGCCCTCGTGGGCACGGGCCAGCCAGTAGCGCAGCTCCTTGCGCTGCGGCTGCTCGCTGCGGCAGCGCATGAGCGCCGCCGACAGCAGGGGTTCGGCCTGCCCGTACATCTCCAGCCGCACCCGGGCCATGCCCCCGAACAGCCCCGCCTCGATGCCCAGCAGCGGGTCGTTGACGAGCGGTTCCGTATGCCGGACGAGCTGCTCCCAGTCCTTGACCAGATACGCACGGCAGGCGTGCAGGAAGCGCACCTGGGGGTCCGTGTCGACGGGCGGCAGTCCGGCGAGTGCCCTGTCGAGCTCGGGGACATGGCGACCGTCCAGCCAGTGCGAGGCGTGCGCGAGCAGCAGATCGCGCGGGCTCTCCAGCACCGGCTGCACCCACCAGCCCAGCCAGTACCAGGAGTTCAGCGTGCGCCGGTGCCGGGCGCGCTGCTCGCCGAAGCGCTCCTGGTGGCGGTACATCCGCAGCAGCGCCGTCGTGGTGTCGACGCGTAAGGCGTGCAGGCCGAGCCAGCCGTCCGCCATTCCCGGGTCGCTCCGGACCGCGGCTCTGAACTCCTCTTCCGCCTGTGGGTACGCGCCCATGGTGTAGGCGTCCACGCCACGCACCCAGGCGAGGTCGGCCGGGGCCGTCGAGCCCTGCGTGCCGATGTCCATCCGGTCCCCCACATATGTGCCCCCGTGCCCTCCCGCCGGGCGGGCGCCCGTCGGAGCGTGCTGAACCACCGTGTCGCGGACGGGAATTGACCGCACTGAGGTGCATCGTACCTGCGCAGGCGCAGGTGAATAAGGGTGACGCGGGCGGCGGCCGGATGGTGACCCAGAGTGAGCGCGGGGGGTCGGAAGCCGCGCCGGGGTGCTGGGGTGAGGGCAGAACGAAGCCCCCGATCACGGGGGAACAACCGGGGGCTTCGCGTCCGGGCGACTTCGTAAAGCCGCACATTGAGAACGTAAGACCTGTATGGCCCTTGGGTCAAGCGGAGTTGAGGCACTCACCACGGCCGATTTCCGACTGCTCAGTACGGTGGCTGAAGCCGATCACTTTCGGTGAGGAACTGACTCGTGCTCGCTGTCACACCAGGTCCTGGGCGCCACTCGTATCCTTTGGAACACTCCCGCACCACAGTGTCGGCGAAGGGGCGCGAAGGGTCATCGGCGAAGTGGCGTGTCTCCGCCGCGGTCCACGCGTCCCAGAAGTCGGCGAGCGCCGGACCGTCACGGAGACGGCCGCGAGCCCAGGACCGCCCCGGCCCCCGGTCCATCCAGAGGAGGCGTGCGAGATGCGGGCGCAGCGCCCGCCGACCGGCCCCGACCCCCTCGACGAGCACGACCGGTGCAGGGGCGAGCACACGCGGTGGTCCGAAGCGTCGCAGGTTCCAGTCGTAGGGCTCGTAACGCGCGCGGCGGCCCTGCGACAGCGGTTCGATGACCTGACCGAGCAAACGGCCCGTCCAGGCGAAGAGTTCGTCGTGGGTGGCGATGTCGTCGAGATGCAGCACCGGGGCGTCCCCGAGGGCCTCGGCGAGCAGCGCCGTGAAGGTGCTCTTGCCGGAGCCGGCGTGTCCGTCGACCGCAACCAGCCGTACCGGGCCGCACGACGGCTCAAGAGTGCGCAGCCCCGCTGCGGCGCGGCCGAAATCGAGACGGGCGCCGGAATTCACACGGCTCACCCTACGGTGCGCCCGCGTGCGTCACGCCCCCGGATCGCGCGGGTGCGGAGCCGCTGTGCATCCCGTCGTTCGGGTGGCGCCGTGCGCGTCCCGGGCACAAGGGGACGGAAGCACCCGCTGACCCGGGATAGTGGCACCGGCGCCGCGCTCCTGGCCCGCGCGCCCCGACTGCCCTGATGCGCCCGACTGTCCTGCTCACAAGACGGAGATCCCATGACCGGAGCCGCTTCGCGCAGAACCGTCCTCACCGCCGCACTCGCCGCCGCGGCCGGAGCGGGCGGCGTCCCGTCGGCCGCACCCGAAGCGGCCGCCGCCGCCCGGCACGTGGACAACCGCTTCTGGGCCACCCACGCCGACTGGTCCGGCGGGTCCACCACGGGCACCCGTGTCGTCGCCGGAGCCCGCCCGGGTGTGGTCATCGGCTCGCCCGTCCGCCGGACCACCTACCGCGACCCGCACACCGGACGGACAAGCGCCTGGGAGTGCGCCAGCTGGACCTCGGCCGCGCACCGCCCCGGTGTGCCCGCGAGCGAGGTCATCGTCTCCTGGAACGCCCACACCCCGGCCGGCACCTGGTTGCAGGCGGACGTGTCGGGCACCTACTCGGACGGCACCGCGATGCCCTGGTACATCATGGGCCGCTGGGCGTCCGGCGAAGCCGACATCCGCCGTACCTCCGTGGACGGGCAGAGCGACGGCAAGACCAGCGTTTCGACCGACACCCTCTCCGTGAACTCCCCGGCGAGCGGTCTGCGGATCGCCTCCTACCGGCTGCGGCTCACCCTGTACCGCACGCCGGGCACCACCCGCACCCCGACGGTGTGGCGCGTCGGCGCCATGTCCTCCGCCGTCCCGGACCGGTTCACCGTGCCCGCCTCCAAGCCCGGCCTCGTGCGCGAGCTGACCGTGCCGCGCTACTCGCAGAACACGCACCTCGGCCAGTACCCCGAGTACGACAACGGCGGCGAGGCCTGGTGCAGCCCCACCTCCTCCCAGATGATCATCGAGTACTGGGGTCGGAGGCCCACCGCACAGGACCTCGCCTGGGTCGATCCCGGCTTCGCCGACCCGCAGGTCTGCCAGGCGGCCCGCTACACCTACGACCACCAGTACGAGGGCTGCGGCAACTGGCCCTTCAACGCCGCCTACGCCGCGACCTACCGGGGGCTGAACGGTGTGGTGACCCGTCTCCAGTCGCTCACCGAGCTCGAGAGCCTCGTACGGGCCGGGATCCCTGCCATCACCTCGCAGTCGTTCGTCAAGCAGGAGCTCACCGGAGCGGGGTACGGGACCGCGGGCCATCTGATGACCGCCATCGGCTTCACCGCCAGCGGCGATGTGATCGCGAACGATCCGGCATCGCCCAGCAACCCGGCCGTCCGCAGGGTCTACCGGCGGCGCGAGTGGGAGAACATCTGGCTGCGCACCAAGCGCCACAACGCCGGCGGAAAGGTGGTCTCCGGCACAGGCGGCGTCTGCTACCTCTACTGGCCCGAGTCCCCGACCGCCGCCCAGCGCAGCGCCCTCGCCGCTCTCGGTATCCACTGACGCGATTGCGCCCGCTGAGGGGTGGTGACACCGGTCACTGCCCCTCGGCGGCCCGGCTGGCACCCTGGTCTGGCTACGCCGGGGGGCCATGACCGCGACGAGGACCGAGCGAGACGACATGACCGCGACCACCGCAACCGGCACCCGGGCCCGCACCGGAGGCCCCAAGGACAACGGCCCCAAGATCCTCGAGCACGTCCTGGGCTGGACCCTCGTGGTCGTCATCGCCATGCTGGTCACCCAGACCGGTCTGCTCTGACCTTCTCCGGCCCTCTCCGGTCCCCTCCGACGGTTCCGGCAGCTCACCCGGCCGCAGGCAGAGCTCACCCAGCCGCAGGCGGGCAGCCCGGCCGACGAGTGACGGACGCCCTCCGATCGGGCATACTCATCCCGCCACAGCCGCTGGTCAGCCACTTCCGTGATCCGGGAGGGCAGCATCGGCGCACCAGGTGACATCCGGCGGCGCCCGTCCCACCCCGCGCGCGCCGCCGTAGCGCCCGACAGGGAGGAGAGCGCCGCAATGCCCGACCGCGCCCCGCAGCCGGTGGACCGGATACTGCCCACCGAGGAGTCCAGGGACCTCATCGCCCTGGTCCGCGAACTCGTCCAGCGGGAGATCGCACCCCGTGCGGCCGAGGAAGAGGAAGCGGGCGTATTCCCGCGCGACACCTTCACGCTGCTCTCCGAGTCCGGACTGCTCGGACTGCCGTACGACTCCGAGTTCGGCGGTGGAGACCAGCCGTACGAGGTCTACCTCCAGGTGCTCGAAGAGCTCGCCGCCGCCCGGCTCACCGTCGGTCTCGGTGTCAGCGTGCACTCCCTGGCCTGCCATGCCCTCGCCAACTACGGCACCAAGCAGCAGCAGGCCGACTTCCTGCCGGCGATGCTGGGCGGCGGACTCCTCGGCGCGTACTGCCTCTCCGAGCCGTCGTCCGGCTCGGACGCCGCGTCACTGCGCACCAAGGCCGTGCTCGACGGTGACGACTGGGTCATCAACGGCACCAAGGCGTGGATCACACACGGCGGGGTCGCCGACTTCTACACCGTGCTCGCCCGCTCGGGCGGCGAGGGGCCGCGTGGGATCACGGCCTACCTCGTGCCGGGCGACGCCGTGGGGCTGAGCGCCGCGGCGCCCGAGAAGAAGATGGGGATGAAGGGCTCCCCGACCGCCCAGCTCCACTTCGACGGTGTGCACGTCCCCGACGCCCGCCGTATCGGTGACGAGGGCCAGGGCTTCGCGATCGCGCTGGCGGCGCTGGACGCGGGGCGCCTCGGTATCGCTGCATGCGGTATCGGTGTGGCCCAGGCGGCGCTGGACGAGGCGCTCGCCTACGCCGCGAGCAGGCAGCAGTTCGGCCGTCCCATCGCGGATTTCCAGGGACTGCGCTTCATGCTGGCCGACATGGCCACCAAGGTCGAGGCCGGCCGCTCGCTGTACCTGGCCGCCGCCCGGCTGCGGGACGCGGGCAAGCCGTACTCCCGGCAGGCCGCCATGGCCAAGCTGTTCTGCACGGACGCGGCCATGCAGGTGACCACCGACGCGGTGCAGATACTGGGCGGCTACGGCTACACCGCCGACTTCCCGGCCGAGCGGCTCATGCGCGAGGCCAAGGTGCTCCAGATCGTCGAGGGGACCAACCAGATCCAGCGGATGGTCATCGCACGTCACCTTGCGGGGCCAGAGTCCCGCTGACCCATACGGTCTGCCGCGTCCAGGCCGGGGCTGCTGTCAGCCTGTTCCATTCCTGGTCGCGGCGGCCCGGCAGGGTCCGGCCGGCCTTCGCCCAGTTGCGCATCAGATCACGGTAGATGGGCGGATCCACCGACCGCGGAACCGATTCTTCGGCGTGTGGTGTCATCAGCCGCCGGCGGCCAGTGCCGCCCGTGGAGTGCTGAGGGGTCATGCCCGAAGAACGCGCGTCGGTCCTGCGGGGTCACCGTCCCACCGATGCGAGAGCCAGTTCGTGCTGTCCCCGTTGCGAGGTGGGGCGGCACCGGCCCCGCACCACGGGGCTCGGCGCCATGGTGCAGGGGAGTGCGTGATGTGCGGGGCCGCTTCAGGCCGCGCGACGCGCCGGCGGGGTCTTGATCGGGCGCGAGCCCGGGCCGCCGACGTGCGAGAAGGGCTGCATCCGCCAGTCGAGGCCCTGGGGGAGCGTCAGCAGCAGCGCGGTGTCCTGCTCCTGGACCTCCAGCGACTCGTCGGCGGGGCCGGCGTCCGTGGCGGGCCGGCCGGTGCCCGCGCACACGGACAGCACGAACGGATTCCACGGCGTCGGGCACATCGCGTGCTCCGGGAGGGCGTCCTCGTCGGCCAGGAGCGCGATCGGCTGGGCGCAGTCCGGGCAGATCACCCGGTACATCTCGAAGGTGTCGAAGGTGTCGTAGTCGTCCGCGCTTCCAGCCCTGTCCGGGTTGTCGCAGTCAGAGCCGACGGAATCAACGGGCTCCGGTTCGGTACGTCCGGAGCGCTTCACACTGTGCATGGAGAATCTCCCCCTCGGGTGGGCCGACCAGGCAGATGCGGCCTCGACCACACCAAGCACTTCCCTCGCGGCTCCCTGGATAACCGTGAGGCTTCGAAGGACACGGCCACCACCTTGTGGCATTCGTCACACGGCATCCGGGAGCGCCTGCCGCAGGGGGTTTCCCGGCCCTGTAAGAGGTGGCCGACTGTGCCGGAAACCGCCTGGGGGAATAGGTTGATCCGCATGGAGGAGCTGGATCGTCAGATCGTCGAGTTGCTCGTCAGGGACGGGCGCATGAGCTACACCGACCTGGGCAAGGCCACGGGCCTGTCCACCTCGGCGGTGCACCAGCGCGTGCGACG
Source organism: Streptomyces sp. NPDC059828 (assembly GCF_042731955.1). Classification (NCBI taxonomy): domain Bacteria; kingdom Bacillati; phylum Actinomycetota; class Actinomycetes; order Kitasatosporales; family Streptomycetaceae; genus Streptomyces; species Streptomyces sp. NPDC059828. Next base: position 150,906 of record NZ_JBHWIW010000011.1, read on the forward strand.
GCTCGAGCAGCGCGGTGTCATCCGCGGATACGCCGCCGTCGTGGACCCGGAAGAGGTCGGCCTGCCGCTGACGGCGTTCATCTCGGTGAAACCCTTTGATCCCAGCGCCCCCGACGACATCGCCGAACGGCTCGCCGGGGTACCCGAGATCGAGGCCTGCCACAGCGTGGCCGGGGACGAGAACTACATCCTCAAGGTGCGCGTCGGCAGCCCGATCGAGCTGGAGGAACTGCTCAGCCAGATCCGCTCGCTGGCGGGAGTCTCGACGCGTACGACCGTGGTCCTGTCCACCCCGTACGAGGCACGGCCCCCGCGTATCTAGGCTGTTCCCATGAGTGAGAGCGTGCCCCCGGGCGAACACCGCACCGTGCTGCTGCGCGGCGGAGACGTACACAGCCCCGCCGATCCGTTCGCGACGGCCATGGTCGTCGAGCGGGGGCACATCGCCTGGGTGGGCTCGGAGGGGGCGGCGGACGCCTTCGCGTCCGGCGTGGACGAGGTCGTGGACCTGGAGGGCGCCCTGGTCACCCCCGCGTTCGTGGACGCCCATGTGCACACCACGGCGACCGGTCTCGCGCTCTCCGGACTCGACCTCTCGGATGCCCGCTCGCTCGCCGAGGCGGCCGACCGCATCCGTGCCTACGCGGCGGCGCGGCCCGCCGACCGCATCCTCATCGGGCATGGCTGGGACGCCGCGCGCTGGCCCGGGCAGCGCCCGCCCCTGCGGGCTGAGCTCGACGAGCTCACCGGGGGCCGGCCGCTCTACCTCACCCGGATCGACGTCCACTCCGCGGTGGTCACCACCGCACTGCTCGACCTGGTGCCCGGAGTGCGTGCCATGAGTGGCTTCCGTGACGGCGAGCCGCTCACCGGGGACGCCCACCACGCGGTGCGCTCCGCCGCCTACGCCGCCGTGTCCACGGAGCAGCGCGCCGAGGCCCAGCGCCTGGCGCTGCGGCACGCGGCTTCGCTCGGCATCGGCACCGTCCACGAGTGCGCGGGGCCCGAGATCTCCTCCGAGGACGACTTCACCGGCCTGCTGAAGACCGCGGCCGAGGGACACGGTCCCCGGGTCGTCGGCTACTGGGCTGACACGGACGTGGAGCGGGCACACGCGCTCGGTGCGGCGGGCGCCGCAGGTGACCTCTTCGCCGACGGCTCGCTCGGCTCGCACACGGCCTGCCTCCACGAGCCTTACGCCGACGCCGCGCACTCCGGCGTCGCCCACCTCGACGCGGCCACCGTGGCCGCCCACGTCACCGCGTGTACCGAGGCCGGGATCCAGGCCGGATTCCACGCGATCGGCGACCACGCCATCGGCAAGGTGGTCGAGGGCGTCCGGGCCGCCGCCGACGTGCTCGGCCTCGCCCGGGTGCGCGCCGCCCGGCACCGCGTGGAGCATGCCGAAATGCTCACTCCCGAGACCGTCGCCGCCTTTGCCGAACTGGGGCTGACCGCCTCGGTACAGCCCGCCTTCGACGCCGCGTGGGGCGGGGACACAGGCATGTACGCCCAGCGTCTGGGCGTCGAGCGGGCGCGCACCCTCAACCCGTATGCCGCGCTGCTGCGCGCCGGTGTGCCGCTGGCCTTCGGCTCTGACAGCCCGGTGACCCCGCTCGATCCCTGGGGGACGGTGCGCGCCGCCGCCTTCCACCACACCCCGGATCACCGGATCTCGGTGCGGGCCGCGTTCACGGCCCACACCCGGGGGGGCTGGCGGGCGATCGGGCGGGACGACGCCGGCACCCTGGTGCCCGGCGCGCCCGCCGACTACGCGATCTGGCGTACGGGTGAGCTCGTCGTCCAGGCTCCCGACGACCGGGTCGCCCGCTGGTCAACGGATCCCCGCTCCGGCACCCCTGGCCTGCCCGATCTCACCCCGGGCACGGCCCTCCCGGTCTGTCTGCGCACCGTCGTGTTCGGACAGACGGTCTATATGCGGCCTAACGAGTGAGATCGGGATTATTCGTACTGCTGCTCCATGTGCCGAACGGCTCGGGCGCCACCTGCGGATCTTCGCGCCCGACCAGCCGAATCGGCCAATCGTCGCAGAAGACACGACTGTTGACAGAGTGCCGCAGGGGGCCGGTAGGTTCGGCCGAGTCCACCACAGGACGTCCGACCGGTCGGAGCTTCCACGCAGTCGTCGAACGCCGCTGGGTCATGGGGTGGTGTGACTTTACGGCACACCAAACCTGGTTCGCAAGTACGACCTCCGCCCCTAGGCGGAGAGGGGAGTCCGCGCCCGGTCGGCCGACCCCA
>NZ_JBHWIW010000011.1:153177-155200 GCF_042731955.1 Streptomyces sp. NPDC059828
TCCGTGTGCGCGGGGGGGGCGTTTTGGGTGCGCCCGACCCCCCCCCCCCCGCCCCCCCGGCGGGCCCCCCCCCCCCTGCGCCCCACCGGGTGGGGTTTGGGGGGGGGTGCGCGTACCCCCCCCCCCACCGCTGGGAGCCAGGTTCAGCGTCCGCGCCTCGGGGGCGAGGGAAGGCCGCGGCCGGTGGCGGGTCCCCCCTGTCCGGCAGGAGCTCGGGGGAAGGTGTGACCCGGGTGGGGCCCGGCGTTCAGTAGACAACGGCATTCGGGCGACCCGCAGCCAGCGGATCCCAGGCCGGCCCGAAGGACGCCGGGTTCCGACCCGTTCCCACCCTGCTGTGCCCATCGCGTCACGGCGACCGAATCCGGCCCGACCAGGACTTTTCGGTGCATGTCCATGGCCTGGACCGCCCCGCGGCACCACCCTGGGGTCCTTCGGACCCGTGCCGACGTGGCCGTGTCGCCGACGCTCGCTATGGTGGGTCTCTGCGTAGTGACGTCAAAGGGGCAGTAGTGAACGACGGTGGTCAGAGGCGGTACGGCCCGCTCGGCAAAGCCTTGGTGATCATCCCCACCTACAACGAGGCCGAGAACATCGAGCCGATCGTCTCCCGGGTGCGCGCCGAGGTGCCGGATGCGGACATCCTGGTGGCCGACGACAACAGCCCGGACGGCACCGGCAAGATCGCCGATGAGCTCTCGGGCGAGGACGCCCAGGTGCACGTACTGCACCGGAAGGGCAAGGAGGGCCTCGGCGCGGCCTATCTCGCGGGCTTCCGCTGGGGGATCGAACACGGCTACGGAGTCCTCGTCGAGATGGACGCCGACGGGTCCCACCAGCCCGAGGAGCTGCCCCGGTTGCTCACCGCGCTCAAGGGCGCCGATCTCGTCCTGGGCTCCCGATGGGTGCCCGGCGGCCGGATCGTGAACTGGCCCAAGTCCCGCGAGTTCATCTCCCGGGGCGGCAGCCTCTACTCGCGCGTTCTGCTCGATGTCCCGATCCGCGACGTCACCGGCGGCTTCCGTGCCTTCCGCAAGGAGACCCTGGAGGGCCTCGGCCTGGACGACGTGGCCTCGGCGGGCTACTGCTTCCAGGTCGACCTCGCGCGCCGCGCGGTCGCTGCCGGGTTCCATGTCGTGGAGGTCCCGATCACCTTCGTCGAGCGCGAGCGCGGCGACTCCAAGATGAGCAAGGACATCCTCGTCGAGGCGCTGTGGCGGGTCACCGCCTGGGGCGTGAGTGCGCGGGCGAGTCGCCTGCTCGGCCGGCGTCCGGCCAAGCAGGCGCCTCCCGCATCCTGAGCCGCTGCACCCGCTGCTTCCTTTACGCCGCCCGAGCGGGCGGCCAGGCACACTGGGGGCATGACGACCGGTGTACGCACTCCGACCGCCCCTCGGCGCTCCCGCGCCCGTACCTTCCTTCCTCTCGGCGTCGCCGCCTGGCTGCTGCTGGAAATCTGGCTGCTGACGCTCGTGGCCGGGGCGGCCGGCGGGTTCACCGTGTTCGCCCTGCTCGTGGCGGGCGCCGTGCTCGGCGCGGTGGTGATCAAGAAGGCCGGCCGCCGCGCCTTCCGCAACCTCACCGAGGCCTTCCAGCAGTCGGGCGCGACACCCGCGGCGACGCCGGCCGACCGCCAGGACCAGGGCAACGGCCTGCTGATGCTGGGCGGACTGCTGCTGATGCTGCCCGGACTGATCTCCGACGCGGCCGGTCTGCTGCTGCTCCTGCCACCCGTGCGCCGCAGCATCGGACGCCATGCCGAGAAGTCCCTGGAACGCCGGATGCGGCAGGCCGCGCCCGGCTCACTCGGGGACGCTCTGCGGCAGGCGCGCATTCACCGCCCGGACGCAAAGGTGGTCCAGGGTGAGGTCATCCGCCAGGACCCTCCCGCCCCGCCGCAGCCGGGCACGGGCCAGCACCCTCCGCTGACCCCGTAACCGGGGCCACCGCGCGGTTGCCCGCGTGCGCGGAGGGCGAGGGCGATATCCGGACACCCCTCAGCCTATTCCAGAAGGCCCTCACC
>NZ_JBHWIW010000012.1:0-106167 GCF_042731955.1 Streptomyces sp. NPDC059828
ACACGCGCTGCAACGACGCGCACAGAAAAGCCGATCACGGCCACTGTCAACCATCAGTTGGGATCGAACTGTCAAGCATCACCCGGGATCGGACATCGCCCTCTGAGCGAGCGCGGTAAGAGTTTCTCTACTTCATCAAGGCACCCGCCGCGCACGGCGCGGCGCGCGCGGCCCGACGGCTCGGGCCGACGCTCCTGTCTACGCCCCGCTCCGGCCCGGCCGCCGGCCGCACGCCAAACGGCGAAGGGTTGATGCGAGACCCGACGTGGCTGGGGCGGTCGGCTCCACGGCTTTAGGCAGCCACCATGGGGCGAGCCTCGAAGATCGGGGGCCCACATCGGGCTATTGCGGGCAGGTCCAGAGACTGCCCGAGTCGCAGGAGCTTACGGGCCCCCGATCTCTCGCCCCATGGCAGCTCCCGCCCAAAGCCGTTCCACCGACCTACGTCGAGGGCTAGAGCCGGTGCGATACCTGGACTGCGAGTAGTTCACCAACGAGTTCATTAACTCGATCCCCGATGGCAAGGGCGGCGCGTTCCGCAAGGGGCACCAGCGATTAGCGGACCTGTCGCTGCCGAAGATCGGCGCACAGTTCGGCGTGCGGGACCGCACCACGGTGGTGCACATGGATCGGAAGATCCGGGCGCTCATGGCGGAGCGACGGTCTACCTACAACCAGGTCTCCGAGCTCACCCGCACCTGGAACGCCTGAGAGTGTTGGCTGTGTCGCACGTCACCATCCGGGTTATCCACAGGTTTTCTGTGGATATAGGGGTTGGCCTGCATGTTTCACGTGAAACGTTAGGAGGGCCATTGGTCGAGGTGGGGGTGCGCGACCGCCTCTGTTGTCCCCAGGTGCTTGATGGTGTCCACAGGGTCGTCCACAAGGCGGAGCTTCAACTGGCTTCGATGCAGCTGGCGTTGGGCTATGCGAGCCGCACCGAGTGTCGGTGCCGTGCCGTAACGTTGCCGAGCAACAGCAAGGGCGCGCCTACCCCTTGGCGAAGGAAAACAGGCGCGCCCCACTTCGACCCTGGAGGACGTATGCCCTTCCTGGCCCTCGGTGGCGTTCCGTTGTTGGACTGCCACCTGCTCCGTACTCTCGCACGGGCCACTGACAGTCGCAAGGAATACATGATCATCACGGCCGCCCTTGTGTTGGCTTGTGTGATCAATGGCGACACGGTGTCTGGTGTCCTGGAACAGGCGACTCGGCTGGTCGTCGTCATCACCGTCCTGGTGATCGTTCAGACGCTCGCTGGCGTCGTGGGGCGCAAGCGAACTGACCCAAGCCTCGAAGCGGGTCCTGACATCAGCCTCTGACGCCAACGGTGGCGGTTACCCCCGACTCTCCGCGAGCAGAAAGTCACGGGTCGAGCGCAGGTCGGGGCTGCTGAGCACGCTCGAACGGCCGCTTGGATCGACCCGATAAGGATGAGGCCGGATCTCAAAGCCTGAGCGGGTGGCGCCCGGCCCGCAGCCGCCGCCTTGTCAGTGGCTGCCGGTAGCCTAAAAAGTTCGCAGCTACCCCCACATCTAGTGGTTGAGCAACCTGACAGACCCACAAGTTGTGGTCCCCGTACCCCATTTGAGCCACAGGAGGCGCTATCCTTCTCAACAGCGCGAAAGACCCCAGTTCAGAAGGACTGACGCGGGGTCAGTGCCTGCTCAAACTGGGGTCGTGATGCGTTCCTAGGCGCCCAACGACCCTACATGGCTCAGCCCTTCAGCCAGAAGGGCGGGGTCAATATCGAGCGGCATCCAGCTCGAAAGGTAGGTGATCAGGATGGCCAAGAAGCTCACGCCGGGTACGCCGGCGCCGGAGTCGGGGCAGTACAAGGTCCCCGGTTCCAAGACCGAGGTTACGGCCGTGAAGGGCAAGCCCCTTCCGCCGACGCCCAAGGCTGGCCAGGGTTACAAGCTCGTTGACCCGACCAAGCACAAGCCGAAGGGCAAGTGATGGGCGGGGGCAGGCTCCTCGGGGTCTGCCCCCTTGCCTCGCGTTGCGAGTACAGCAGCGAAGTACAGCAACGACAGCAACCGACCACGGCCGTCGGCACACTTCATCCCCCGCCCGGCAGCCTGAATGACCACTGATGACCGATCTCTTTAAAGCTACGGATCAGAAGGTTGCAGGTTCGAATCCTGCCGAGTGCACACAGGTCAAAGCCCCCTCGGGATCATCCCGCAGGGGGCTTTGTCGTGCCGTAACACCGGCGAAGTACAGCAACCGCGCCGATCGTCGCCAGCCGGCACCCCCCATCGCGCCGGACAGCATGCCGCGCGGCCCCGGCTCGAAGCCCGGCCGGACCTCGAAGATGGGGGGTCCGTCGGGCTGTTGTGGCGGCGTGGAGCACCGTGTCGACTCAGGGGGAGCGCAGCATGAGCAGAAGGCGGTACGTGGCGAGAGGCGTCCCGGGTGGCTATCGCATCTGGGACAACAGGGGCCGACGCTGGTGGGGCGACCACTACGAACTCTGCCCTGATGATCTGCTGGTGGAGCTGAACGGCGCAGGTGACCAGGAGAAGATCACCGCGCTTCTCAAGAGGTACAGAGCCCAGAAGCGCTAGTGGCGTGCCCCTCCCGAGACGGAGGTGCGGCGCCGGCGTACCTCCGTCACGGCAGTTGGCGCTGATCGGACAGGTACGGCGAGGCCGGGGGCCTGAGGGGAGGGCGGGAGGTTCCGGGCGTCGCCGCCGGAGGGCAGGGTGCGTGCGCGGCCTGCGGTCGATCCGGTGGGTGTGGCCTACGGGTCTGCCTGCTGCGGGTGCTCGAAGAGCTGGAGCACACCACCGATGGAGAAGCACAGCGCGCCGGTGAGCGTTCCCCAGTTGGCGATGCCCGCGTTCACCAGGCTGCCGGTGCTCGGGAGGGTGAAGTCGGCCAGGGCGGAGATCATGAAGAGCGCGGAGCCCGCCTGGTTGACCGCCACGATCCACCAGCCGAGTTCCTGCGGCCGGAGGCCCGGGTGGCCGTGGCACACCTCTTCCAGGGCGAGGTGTCCGGAGATGAGGAAGAGCAGGCAGCCCACCATGTCGGGGGCCCAGATCAGCCGGTTGGTCTGCTGGGCGGAGAGGCCGTGGAGGAACGAGTCCAGCAGGTTGAGGCCGAACACCAGGGTCCCGGCGAACAGGACGAAGGTGCTGAGCCAGTCGATCCGCATGGGCTCGTAGCTCCACCAGCGCCAGCCGCGTGTTGCCAGCGTGTCCGCGGTGGGGCCCAGGGTGGGTGCGTTGATCGTCTGGAGCAGGGAGGCGTAGCCGCCCGCGTTGAAGAACAGACCGCCCGCGAAGTAGACCAGAGCGCTCGTCCACGCGGTACCGCCGCCGAGGGCGATCGCCGCGCCGAGGGCGAAGAGCGCCCCGCCGATCGTGAAGGTCACCGACGCCGTGGTGTTGAGGGTCCTGAGCCTCCCGATGGCCACCGCGTCGGCCGGCCGCGGGGCCTCCTCCGCGTCCGCGGCGGCCTTGACCGTCAGCGTGCCGCGTTTGCGTGCCGCACGGGACTCCCACACCGCGAGGCCGCCCTCGGCCGGTCGCCAGGTCAGCCTGGTGGTGAACGGCCCCGCCCCTTCGGCCCGTTTCTCGATGTGACCCACGCCGTCAGCGTAGGAGCCGGGGCGGCGCCGGGCGGTGAGCGGGCATCCCGACACGCGTGCGCGTCGACGAGGGGCGGGGCCGGGCGTCAGGCGTCCGGGTTCTTGCCCGACGCGGCGATCCTGGCGCGGTCGATCTGGAGCTTGGCGAACTTCTCCAGGTCGCTCTGCTCGCCGTCACGCACACCGACGTAGGCCACGACGGTGCCGATGCGCAGAATGGCCTTGTGGGAGTCCTCCGTGGTGAACGCCTCGGTCTCGTCGGCACCTGCGTCGAGGCTCAGTGCCTTGGGGCTGCCCTCGCCGTCCTTCTCGTCGGCGAGCACCTCCTTCATGCCCACCTTGGCGTTGTCGACGGTGTCGTAGGCGAGCAGGGCGAAGCGCACGCTGGCGCTGTCCGCCGACTCCGACGCGCTGACCGCGCTGTACCGCGTCGTGCCCACCACGGCCAGCCCCGAGCACGTCAGCTCTCCTTGGTCTCTGCACTGCTCAAGGGCCCGGTCGCCTTCGACGACCTCCGGCTGGCGGGCCTTCCACCCGTCCGGAGCCGCGAGCTTGCTGGGCAGTGCCTGGCTGACCTGGGTGGCGGTGAACGTCACGGGCGCGGCGTCGGTCCCCGCGTCACTCACGCCCCCCGAGCAGGCCGTCATCGCCAGCGTGAGCAAGGCGCCTATGGTGGCGTTGCGTGTCCCCCGGTGCATCTGGTGCTCCTTGATTTTCGATTGTGGTGGTTTGACCAGTGGTTCGACCGGTGCGTTGACGCAGTTGATCACACTGTCGTGTACACCTAAACATGGCCACGGGAAGCGACGCCAACTGCCCGTAGCGTGGGCCTCATGGGTGGTGACACAGGCCGGTGGCGGTTCCGCGGGATGGGGTGGGGCCGGGAGGCCGTGCCCGTTTTGCGGTGGGGTCGGGGCGGGGAGCGGCGGAGCAGCGGGCTCGCGTACGGCAGGTGGCTCGGGTTCCGGGCCGTCGGGGTGCGGGGGTGCCTGGGAGCCCGGGGGAACGCCTGTCCGCTCGGGGCCGTGGTGCCGGGGCGCAGCACGGGAGGGCTGTGTCCCGAGTGCGCGCGGCTCGACCGGGCGCACTCGGTGGCCGCCGACACCGTCGCCGACGATCCGCGGCCGTATCGCGTGTATCTGGCCTGGTTCGGGCCCGGCCTGGTGAAGGTGGGGATCACCGCGGAGGAGCGGGGCACGGCGCGGCTGCTCGAGCAGGGGGCCGTGGTGTTCGGCTGGCTGGGACGCGGACCGCTGATGGCCGCGCGACGTACGGAGGAGCTGCTGCGGGCGGCGCTCGGGGTGCCGGACCGGGTCCCGTACGCGCACAAGCGGGCGGTGCGTGCCCTGCTGGCGCCCACGGCAGGGGAGCGAGCGGCGGAGCTCGAGGCGCTCCATGCGCGGGCCGTCGTCCTGGACGGGCTGCCCGAGGCGCTGGAGGGCCTGCCGTTCCAGCCCGTTGACCACATGGGTGTGTTCGGGCTCGAGGGAATCCCGGCGGCATCGGCCGTCGTACGGGAGCTGGTGGAGGGAGGGACGGTCGCGGGGCGGCTGGTGGCTGCCGCTGGACCTGATCTGCACCTGGCCGGCACCGACGGCCGCACGTTCGTCGTCGACACCCGGGTGATGTCCGGCTGGGAGCTGGTGGCGGCGGATCCGTGCGACGCCGTCACCATCCCGCTGGACGAGCTGCCGCGCGGGGTGCAGGACGGGCTCTTCTGACGGTCTCCACCGGGGGTTCGTCAGGGGGCCTGGACACCGGGCCGGCAGCCGCTGGAAGGTGGTCGGCATGAGTGATCACCTCGGGGACCTCGAAGAGGCCGCGGCCGTACGGGCCTTCTGGGAGCGGCTCGGGCTGCCCGGGCTCGTGGACGTACACACCCACTTCATGCCCAAGCAGGTACTGGACAAGGTGTGGGCCTACTTCGACTCAGCCGGTCCGCTGACCGGTCTCGAGTGGCCCATCACCTACCGCGAGGAGGAGGACCGCCGGGTCGCCCTGCTGGAGGGGTTCGGGGTGCGGGCCTTCACCTCGATGCTCTATCCGCACAAGCCGGGCATGGCCGAGTGGCTCAACGGCTGGGCGGCCGGGTTCGCCGCCCGCACCCCCCGCTGTCTGCACACGGCGACCCTCTACCCCGAGCCGGGAGTGGAACGCTATGTCCGCGAGGCGGTGGAGAGCGGGGCACGCGTCTTCAAGTCCCATCTCCAGGTGGGGGCGTACGACCCCAACGACCCGCTGCTCGATCCCGCGTGGGGGCTGCTCGCGGAGGCCCGGGTCCCGGTGGTGATGCACTGCGGATCGGGCCCGGCGCCCGGCAAGTACACCGGGCCCGAGCCGGTCGGGCGGCTGCTCGCGCGCCATCCGAGGCTGCCGCTGATCGTGGCGCACATGGGCATGCCCGAGTACACCGACTTCCTGGACCTGGCGGGGCGCTACGAAGAGGTGCGCCTCGATACGACGATGGCGTTCACGGACTTCAGCGAACGCTTCAGCCCGTTTCCCCCGAGTGAGGGCGGGCGGCTCGCGGATCTCGGGGACCGGGTGCTGCTCGGTACGGACTTCCCCAACATCCCGTATCCGTATGTGCACCAGCTGGAGGCGCTGGAGCGACTGGCGGGGCGGCTGGGCCTCGGCGATGACTGGCTGCGAGCGGTCTGCTACCGCAACGGTGCGCATCTGTTCCTGTGAGGTCCGTGTCCCGGTGATGCCCTGGTGATGCCCGGTGGCGTCCCGGCGGTTCGCGGCCGGCCCCGCTATGTGACTCCCCCCGCGACGTTCTCAGGGAATTCACAGGAAGCGGAAAGGTAGCTCTCACGGCACGGGCCCAGGGTGGGACCATGACGACGACCTCCCCTCAGGGGCGTATCGAAATGCGCAGGCCGGACGGTGGCCCCGTCCGGGTGCTCGTCGTGGACGACGAGACCTCGCTCACCGAGCTGCTCTCCATGGCCCTGCGCTACGAAGGGTGGGAGGTGTGCAGCGCCGGCGACGGCGCGAGTGCGATGAGCACGGCGCGTTCCTTCCGGCCCGACGCGGTGGTCCTGGACATGATGCTCCCGGACATGGACGGGCTTTCCGTGCTCGGCAGGCTGCGCCGGGAGCTGCCTGATGTGCCCGTGCTGTTCCTCACGGCGAAGGACGCCGTGGAGGACCGGATCGCGGGTCTGACCGCGGGCGGTGACGACTATGTCACCAAGCCCTTCAGTCTGGAGGAGGTCGTGGCGCGGCTGCGCGGGCTGATCCGGCGCTCCGGGGCCGCCACCGAGCGCAGCGAGTCGATGCTCGTGGTCGGCGATCTGGCCCTGGACGAGGACAGCCACGAGGTCACCAGGGGCGGTGCGAACATCCATCTCACCGCGACCGAGTTCGAGCTGCTGCGCTATCTCATGCGCAATCCGCGGCGGGTGCTCAGCAAAGCGCAGATCCTCGACCGGGTGTGGTCCTACGACTTCGGCGGCCAGGCCAACGTGGTCGAGCTCTATATCTCCTACCTCCGGCGCAAGATCGACGCCGGCCGGGCGCCGATGATCCACACCCGGCGCGGCGCGGGCTATCTGATCAAGCCAGGGGAATGAGGAGCAAGCACCGCATGATCCGCATGCGCAGGCCGGGACGATGGTCCCTGCGGACCCGCCTGGTCGTGTCCGCCCTCGCGCTGATCGCGGTCGCGACCGCGGTGATCGGCACCGTCACCACGGTCGCTCTGCGCAGCCATCTGTACGGCCAGAAGGGCAGCCAGGTGCATGACCTCGCGCTGCGCGCCGCGGGACCCCCGCCCGGCGCGCGCGGCATGCTGCCGCCGCCCCGGGACCCGCTCACGTTCGTGAAAAGCGGCGGAGCCCCGATCGGTACCGTCGGCGCGCAGGTGGACACCGGCGGCAAGGTGACCGAGGGCGTGGCGTCGCTCCAGAAGGAGACCGGCGGCAGGCCGGAGCTCTCGGGCCGCGCGCTGACGGACGCCGAGCTCTCCGCGCTGGCGGAGGTGCCCCGCGACCGAGACTCGCACACCGTGGAGCTGCCGGGTCTCGGTGACTACCTCGTGGAGTACACCGAGGGGGCGAGCGGCACCTTCCTGGTCGGCGTCCCGCTCGCCGAGGCGCAGAGCACCGTCGGCACCCTCATCGTCGTCGAGGTCTGTGTGACCGCGGCCGGTCTGATCGCCGCCGCGCTGGCGGGCAGCTCCCTGGTGGGGATCGCGCTCAGGCCGCTGCGCCGGGTCGCCACCACCGCCACCCGTGTATCCGAAATCCCCCTGCACAAAGGGGAGGTGGCGTTGCACGAGCGGGTACCCGACGCCGAGGCCGATCCGCGTACCGAGGTCGGGCAGGTCGGCGCCGCGCTCAACCGCATGCTCGATCATGTCCACTCCGCCCTCCACTCCCGCCAGGTGAGCGAGACCCGGGTACGCCAGTTCGTCGCGGACGCCAGCCATGAGCTGCGCACCCCGCTGGCCTCGATCCGCGGATACGCCGAACTCCCGCGCCGAAGCCGAGAGGAGACCGGCCCCGACACCCGGCACGCGCTCGGGCGGATCGAGTCCGAGGCCGAGCGGATGACCGGGCTCGTGGAGGATCTGCTGCTGCTGGCCCGGCTGGACGCCGGACGCCCGCTCTCGTACGAGGAAACCGATCTCACCATGCTCGTCGTGGACGCGGTGAGCGACGCCCGGGCCGCGGGCCGGGGCCACAACTGGCGTCTCGCTTTGCCCGAAGAGCCGGTGAAGGTGTCCGGCGACGGTGCGAGGCTGCACCAGGTACTGGTCAACCTGCTGGCCAACGCCCGCACCCACACCCCGCCGGGGACCACGGTCACCGCGTGCGTGCGGCCCCTCGACGGAGGCCGGGAGGTCGCCCTGGAGGTCCGGGACGACGGGCCGGGTATCCCTGCCGAGCTGATCCCCCATGTCTTCGAGCGGTTCGCACGCGGCGACGCCTCCCGGTCGCGGGCGGCGGCCGGTGTGAGCTCCACCGGGCTGGGCCTCGCGATCGTGCAGGCCGTCGTGGCCGCGCACCGCGGCACGGTCACCGTGGAGAGCGTGCCGGGGCGCACGGTGTTCACGGTCCGGCTGCCGCAGTAGCCACCGCGGCGTGTCCTGGGCGGCCGCGCACGACTCACAGATGTCGCACAGGCGCACCACACAGCCATGACAGGCGCTCTGGCGAGAGTCGGGGCCATGCGAACCGACATTGCACTGGGCACCCTGCCGGCACGTGAGCATCTGCCCGTCGGGGCAGCAGGAACTCCCGTACTGGACGTGGTGATTCCCGTCTACAACGAAGAGAAGGACCTGGAGCGCTGTGTGCGGCGGCTCCACGACCATCTGGCGCGCACGTTCCCGTACGGGTTCAGGATCACCGTCGCCGACAACGCGAGCACCGACCGGACCGCTGAGATCTCGGCGTCGCTCGACGCGGTGATTCCCGAAGTGCGGGCGGTCCGGCTGGAGCAGAAGGGGCGCGGACGGGCCCTGCGGACCGTCTGGGGCGCGTCCGACGCTCCCGTACTCGCGTACATGGACGTGGATCTGTCCACCGACCTGAACGCCCTGCTGCCGCTGGTCGCACCGCTGATCTCGGGCCACTCGGACCTGGCGATCGGCTCCCGGCTGGCGCGATCGTCGCGGGTGGTGCGGGGGCCGAAGCGGGAGTTCATCTCCCGGACCTACAACCTGATCCTGCGGGGATCGCTCCAGGCGCACTTCTCCGACGCCCAGTGCGGATTCAAGGCCATCCGGCGCGATGTGGCCGAGCGGCTGCTGCCGTTGGTCGAGGACACCGGCTGGTTCTTCGACACCGAGCTGCTCGTGCTCGCCGAGCGGGCGGGGCTGCGGATCCACGAGGTGCCGGTGGACTGGGTCGACGACCCCGACTCCACGGTGCACATCGTCAGCACGGCGGTCGAGGACCTCAAGGGTGTCTGGCGGGTGGGCCGGGCGCTTGCGTCCGGTGCGCTGCCCCTCGACCGGCTCGCGCGGCCGTTCGGCGACGACCCGAGGGACCGGGCGCTCAGCGGAGTGCCGCGTGGGCTCGCCCGGCAGCTCGTCGGCTTCTGTGTGATCGGGGCACTGTCGACGTTGTTCTATCTGCTGCTGTACTCCCTCTTCCGGCTGGGCCTCGGGCCGCAACTCGCGAACGCCGCCGCCCTGCTGGTCTCCGCCGTCGCCAACACGGCGGCCAACCGCAGGCTCACCTTCGGAGTGCGCGGCAGGGACCGCGCGCTGCGGCACCAGGCGCAGGGTCTCGTGGTCTTCGGTATCGGCCTCGCCCTGACGAGCGGCTCGCTCGCCCTCCTCAACGCGGTCGCGGGCGAGGCCGCCCACGGTACGGAGCTGGCGGTCCTGGTCATCGCCAACCTCGCGGCGACGGTGGTGCGGTTCGTGCTGCTGAGGGCGTGGGTGTTCCCGGACCGCGGCGAGGGCGCATCCGCGGTCGGGTCCGCACCTTTGCCCGAGCCCGAGCCCGTACCGGCCATGCGTTCGTACGGCCACCACGGCGGACACGGCGGATGCGGCGGATACGGCCGCCAGAACGACCAGAACGACCAGAACGACGGGTACGGCCGCTACGGCGAGTACGGCGGCCCCACGACGAGCACGAGGAACCACGGATGACCATCGCCCAGGGCAACGACAGTCCGCCCGAGCAGAACACGTCCGGTACCGACACGCCGCTGTCTTCGGGCTGGGCCTTCCGGCGGCCGGACGCCGCTGCCAGCACGGCGTCCGGTGGGCCCGCGGCTCCGGCCCAGGCCCCGGCCCCGGCTTCGGGGCCCTCGACGTCCGGTGCCGCTGCGGGCAGGCTCGGCCGCGTCTGGCGCGGCCGGCCCGACGACGCCCCCTGGGTGCGGCCCGCGCTGCTCGGGCTGCTGCTGTTCACCGCCGTGCTCTACCTCTACGACCTCAGTGCCTCCGGCTACGCCAACTCCTTCTACTCCGCAGCCGTCCAGGCGGGCAGCGAGAGCTGGAAGGCGTTCTTCTTCGGCTCATCCGACGCCGGCAACTCCATCACCGTCGACAAGCCTCCGGCCGCGCTCTGGCCGATGGCCCTGTCCGTACGGCTGTTCGGGCTGGGGTCCTGGCAGATCCTGGTGCCCGAGGTACTCATGGGCGTGGCGACGGTCGGAGTCCTGTACGCCGCCGTACGCAGGCGGTTCAGCGCCCCGGCGGGACTGATCGCGGGGGCGGTGCTGGCCCTCACCCCGGTCGCCGCGCTGATGTTCCGCTTCAACAACCCCGACGCGCTGCTCGCCCTGCTGATGACGGCGGCCGTCTACTGCGTTCTGCGCGCCCTTGAGGACGCCCGGACGAAGTGGCTGCTCTGGGCGGGCGTCGCGGTGGGCTTCGCCTTTCTCACCAAGTCCCTCCAGGCCTTCCTCATCCTCCCGGCGCTCGCGCTGGTGTACGGGGTGTGCGCACCCACGACGCTGCGCCGGCGGCTGAGCCAGCTCGCCCTCGCGGGCGGGGCGCTGATCGTGTCGGGCGGCTGGTGGGTCGCGGTCGTCGAGCTGTGGCCGGCGTCCTCGCGCCCGTACATCGGCGGCTCCCAGACCAACAGCTTCCTGGAGCTGACCTTCGGCTACAACGGCCTGGGCCGTATCAACGGTAACGAGACCGGCAGCGTGGGCGGCGGTATGCGCGGTGGCGGCGGGGGTGCCGGTGGCGGCATGTGGGGCGAGACCGGCATCGGGCGGATGTTCGGCGACGGAAGCGGCGGCCAGATCTCCTGGCTGCTGCCCGCCGCGCTGATCCTGCTGGTCGCGGGGCTCGTGCTCACCTGGCGCGGCCGCCAGCACCGGACGGACACCGCGCTGGCCGCGTTCCTGCTCTGGGGCGGCTGCCTGGTGACGACCGTCGTGGTCTTCAGCCTGATGGCGGGGATCTACCACGAGTACTACACGGTCGCCCTCGCTCCGTACATCGCCGCGCTCGTCGGCATGGGGGCGACGATGCTGTGGGAGGAGCGAAGCCGTTTCGAGGCACGGGCCACGCTGGCGGGTGCGACGGTGGTCACCGCGGTGTGGGCGTATGTCCTGCTGGACCGGACGCCCGACTTCACCCCCTGGCTGGGCGTGCTGGTGCTGATCGGCGGGCTCGCCGCGGCCGCCGGGCTGCTGTTCGCCGGGACGGCCGGGCGCCGGCTCACGCTGGGAGCGGCGGGGCTCGCTCTGGCGACCGCGCTCGCCGGGCCGTTCGCGTACACCCTCGCCACCCTGGACTCAGGGCACCAGGGCTCGATCGTGACGGCAGGCCCGGCGTCCGCGCAGCGTGGGCCCGGCGGTGGGGGCGGCCGGGGGCCCGGCGGGCAGACGGGCGGTGCCGGTGGGCCTGGTGGCGGCGGAATGATGCCGCCGGGCATGCAGGGCGCCCAGGGCCAGGGCATGATGCCGGGCCAGGGCGGTATGCCTGGCGGCGGTACGGGGCAGCCCCCGACAGGTGGTCAGGGCCAGGGTGGCCAGGGCCAGATCCCCGGAACGGGTCAAGGCGGTCAAGGGGGTCAAGCCCGGGGCGGCCAGGGCCCAGGGGGTCAAGGCGGCCAGGGCGGCGGAGGCCGCGGGGGCATGGGCGGTCTCCTCAACGGCGCCAAGGTCGACGCCGCCACCACCGACAAACTGAAGGAGAACGCATCCGCCTACACCTGGGTCGCTGCCACCGTCGGCGCCCAGAACGCGGCCAGCTTCCAGCTCGCAGCCGAGGAGTCGGTCATGCCCATCGGTGGCTTCAACGGCACCGACCCGTCACCGACCCTCGCGCAGTTCAAGCAGTACGTCGCGGCAGGGAGGATCCACTACTTCATCGCGGGCGGCACCGGAATGGGGAGCCGGAGCGGAAGCGGCAGCAGCAGCGAGATCTCCGCCTGGGTCCAGGAGAACTTCTCCCAGGTCACGGTGGGTGACACCACCCTCTATGACCTGACCACCGGAAAATAGCGCTATACATCGTATGAGGGATGCCTATACGGTGTACGGGACCAAGCCCCGTACACCGTATAGGAGTATGCAATGACGGCGACGGCCGCCGAACCCGGGAACCACTCGGCCACCCCCCTGACCACCCCCGCCGGCCCCCGCCATCCGCAGCGCTGGCTGATCCTCGGCGTCATCTGCCTCGCCCAGCTCACCGTGCTGCTCGACAACACCGTCCTCAGCGTCGCGATCCCCTCCCTCACCACCGAACTCGACGCGTCCACGGCCGACATCCAGTGGATGATCAACGCCTACTCCCTGGTCCAGTCGGGACTGCTGCTCACCGCGGGCAGCTCGGCCGACCGCTACGGCCGCAAGAAGATGCTCACCGCCGGGCTCGTGCTCTTCGGGCTCGGCTCACTGGCGGCCGGACTCGCCCAGGACTCAGGGCAGTTGATCGCCGCACGGGCGGGCATGGGCATCGGCGGCGCGCTGCTGATGACCACCACCCTCGCCGTCGTCACCCAGGTCTTCGACGAGCAGGAGCGGGTCAAGGCCATCGCGCTCTGGGCCACCGTCGGCGCGCTCGGCTTCGCCGCGGGCCCGCTGATCGGCGGGATCATCCTCAACCACTACTGGTGGGGGATGGTCTTCCTGATCAACCTCCCGGTGGCGCTGATCGGACTGATCGCGGTCGTCAAGCTCGTACCCGAGTCGAAGAACCCGCAGGGCGACCGGCCCGACCTGCTGGGCGCGCTGCTCTCGACGGTCGGGATGTCGTCGGTCGTGTACGCGATCATCAGCGGTCCGGTGGACGGCTGGACCTCCGCACGCGTGCTGGTCGCGGCCGTGCTCGGTCTGGTGGTGCTCGGTGCGTTCGCGCTGTGGGAGCTGCGCATCCCGCATCCGATGCTGGACATGCACTTCTTCCGCGACCAGCGGTTCACGGGCGCGGTGGCGGGTGCCCTGCTCGTGGTCTTCGGCATGGGCGGCTCGATCTTCCTGCTCACCCAGCACCTGCAGTTCGTGCTGGGCTACGAGCCCCTGGAGGCCGGCCTGCGCATGGCCCCGTTCGCCCTCACCGTCGTGCTGCTCAACCTCACCGGTCTCGGCCCCCGGGTCATGGTGAAGCTGGGCACCCCGCTGACGGTGCTGGCCGGGATGACGCTGGTGTCGGGCGGTCTCGCGGCGGTCGCGGTGCTCGGCGGGGGTAAGGACGGCAGCTACGGCGGCATGCTGCTCGGACTGGTCCTGATGGGCGCCGGTCTCGCGCTCTCGCAGCCCGCGATGGCCGCCGCGATCATGGGTGCGATCCCGGCCGAGAAGGCCGGTGTGGGTGCGGGCGTCAACGGCACCCTGGCCGAGTTCGGCAACGGCCTCGGCGTCGCGGTGCTCGGCGCCGTACTGAACTCACGGTTCGCCTCGCTCGTCGCCGTGTCGGCGGCCTCGCTGCCCGCGGCGCTCGCCGCGGCGAAGGGGCCGGCGGAGCGGGCTCGCATCGCCGATGCCTTCGCCACCAGTCTCCAGACCAGCCAGCTGGTGGGTGCGGTGGCCGTGCTGGCGGGTGGCGTGGTGGCGGCGGTGCTGCTGCGCAGGGCCGAAAGGACCGGGCCCGTCGCTCAGCCGGCCGGGGACGAACCCTTGGCCGAGGCATAGCATCGGGCACGTATCGAGCAGAGCAGGCAGGTTGGAGTGAACGCCATGGTGTCGGACGCCGACCGCCCGAAGCGCCCGGCCCGGATGAGCGTGTGGCTCGAGGGCAAAGCCCCCAAGAGCCGCAAGGCCGACCAGCCCTCCGGCCTCGACCGGGACAGGATCACCGAAGTGTCGGTGCGGCTGCTCGACGCCGAGGGGCTCGCCAAGTTCTCCATGCGTCGGCTCGCCGGAGAGCTGGGTGTCACGGCCATGTCGCTCTACTGGTACGTCGACACCAAGGACGACCTCCTGGAACTCGCGCTCGACGCCGTGTTCGGGGAGCTGGACCTGCCGGAGGCGGCAGATGCGGGGAATTCAGGGGACGCAAGGGGTGCGGGGGGTCCGGGCGGCGGCGTGGACTGGCGCGACGAGCTGCGTGAACTGGCGGGCGGATACCGCACGCTGCTGATCGCCCATCCCTGGCTGTCCCCGCTCATCGGCACCTATCTGAACATCGGTCCGCACTCACTGCAGTTCGTGGGGACCGCACAGCGCATCGTGCGCAGCACAGGGCTGCCGCTGAAGTGGCAGGCGGCGGCCCTGGGCGCGGTCTTCCAGTTCGTCTACGGCCTCGGCACGGTCGAGGGTCATCTCAAGAAGCGCTGTGCGGACGCGGGGATGACGCTGGAGGACTACTACGTCGAGGCCATGGGCGCGACCCGCGAGGTGGCGGGCTTCGAGCAGGTCCTCGACGACGCGGAGAAGATCATGGCGGCCAGGGGCACGGACACCGCCGAGGAAATGCTCGAACGGGACTTCGAGATCGCACTCGATCTGATGATCGCCGGGATCGAGACGATGACCGCTCGCCACACGGAGGCGGATTCCGATGCCGACGCCGAGACTGACGAGAAGACCGGGTCCGACGAGAAGACCGGTGCCGACGCCGGGTCGGACGGGGCGGCCTGAGGCCTGCACACCGGCCAAACCTCTGAGCGGTCAGGCCCCCTGGGTCGTTCCGCCGGCCCCCGCATTCCGTGCGTCCCGTACCGCCTGGATCGCCAGTTCGACCTTCAGCGTCGTACCGATCGCCGCGATGCCCGACTGCACGATCTGGTTGTAGTTCATCGCGAAGTCCTCGCGGTGGAGTTCGGCGCTCGCGCTGAAGGCCGCCCGCAGTCCGCCCCAGGGGTCAGGGCTCGTCCCGAGGTAGGCGAGCGACAGATCCACCTCCCGCTCGACACCGTGGAGCGTGAGCAGCCCGTGCACCGTCCAGCGGTCCTGGCCGGCCACGGTCAGGCCGTGGCTGCGGTAGCCGATCTCCGGAAAGAGCTCCACGTCCAGGAAGTCGGCAGACCTGAGGTGCTTGTCCCGCATACCGTTTCCGGTGTCGACCGAGGCCGCGTCGATCACCGCGTGCACGCGCGAGCGCGAGACGTCCTCCGCGATCTCGATCGTGCCGCCGAAGTCCGTGAACCGGCCGTGCACGCTGGAGATCCCCAGATGCCGGGCGACGGCACGCACCGACGAGTGCGCCGGGTCCAGCGACCAGAGGCCCGGAGGCGGCAGCTCCGTACCACCGGTGCGGTCCAGGACGACCGTGCCCACATCGGCCCGGCCGCTCGCGGTGACCAACGCGGTCGAGGCCTGGGGGCCGTAGCCGACGGCCGTCACGATCGCCGTGTAGGGGCCGGGAGCGAGGGCCTCACCGGTCCTCACGGTCCCGTCGCGATCCGCCCCCGCCCGCAGCACCTGTTCGCCCGTCGCGTCGGTCAGGGTCACGACCGCGTGTTCGAGCGCCCAGCCGTCCCGGGTCCTGATCCGTGCCTCCCGCCCCCGGCCCTCCCCAATCCCCCTTTCTCTCGCGGGGGGGACCCGCCGGGGGGGGCGCCCCGCCCGGGCCCCCCCCCCCGGCCCCGTGCGGCGCCTCCGCTCAAGCGCCGCGCGGGGGTCCGTCACTCGCCCGGGTGGGCGAGCTCGATGTCGTGGTCGTCGAGCCCACGGCCGGTGACCGTGAGGGCGCCGGCCACCGGCGGGTAGCCCGTCGCGATCAGCGTGTACACGCCCGTGTCCAGGTCCGCGAAGGCGTACGCCCCGTCGTCGCCGGTCGTCGCGGTGCCGACCACGTTCCCTTGGGCGTCCACGAGGGTCACCAGCGCGTCGGACAGCGGCCTGCGGGCGCTCGGTTCACCACCGGCGCGGACCACGCCCTGGAGCACGGCACCGGACTGGAGGGCCGCCTCGATCCGGGTCACGCCCTGGGTGCCGATGTCCACGGGGAGGGCCAGCGGCCGGAATCCGGCCGCGTTCACGGCGAGCGTCACCGGGCCGGGGACGAGCTCCGCGAAGGTGAAGCCGCCGTCGGCCGCCGACGTGCCGGTGGCAAGGACGTCTCCCCGCACATCGGTGACGATCACCATGGCGCCTTCGACGGGCGCCCGGTCATCGGCGGTGACGACGGTGCCCGCCAGTCCGCTCGTACCACTGAGGGCGATGTCGTTGCCGAGCGGCTCGCCACCGACGACCACGGTGGTGGCCTGCGGCTGGAAGCCGTCCGCCGATGCGATCAGTACATAGGAGCCGGGGGCCGGCGCGTCGAGCGCGTACGAGCCGTCGGTGTGGCTCACCGATCGGCCGAGCTGCCGCCCGCCCAGCGAGATCAGGGTGACGGCGGCGCCGGTGAGCGGGGCGCCGTCACCGCCGCGTACGACTCCGTGCACCGTGATTCCGGTGCCGGCGGTCTCGACCGCCTCGCCTGCCTGTGCCGGTATCACGACCGGAGCGGCTGCCGCGGCGGCCTCGTCCAGCAGGCTCTCGCCGGCGTCGGCGTCGGGCGCCACCGCGGAGGACTTCAGCGCCACCTCCTTGATGAACAGCGTCACCAGGAACGCCAGCAGCGCGAAGGGAGCCGCCCACAGGAAGACATCCGCGACCCCGTGTCCGTACGCGTCCTCGACGATGGTGCGGACCGGCGCCGGGAGGGTGTCCAGGTCGGGGATGCCCCCGCCGCCGGTACCGCCGTGGCCGAGTGCGGCGCCCCGCGGGCCGAGTGCGGCGAAGCCCTCCTCCACGTAGTTGGTGACCCGGTTGGCGAGCACCGCGCCGAGCGCCGAGACACCGACCGCACCGCCCAGCGAGCGGAAGAAGGTGACCACGGACGAGGCGGAGCCGAGGTCCTGCGGGGCCACCTGGTTCTGGGTGGCGAGCACGAGGTTCTGCATCATCATGCCGAGACCGAGGCCCATGACGGCCATGAAGACGGCGATCCGCCAGTACTCGGTGTCGTACCGGATCATGCCCAGCAGACCGAGGCCGCCCGTCACCAGGACGCCACCGCTGACCAGCCAGGCCTTCCAGCGGCCGGTCTTGGTGATGACCATTCCGCTGACGGTGGACGAGATGAACAGGCCGCCGATCATCGGGATCGTCATGACACCGGACATCGTCGGCGACTCGCCCCGGGCCAGCTGGAAGTACTGGCTGAAGAAGACGGTGCCCACGAACATCGCCACACCGACGAAGAGCGAGGCCAGCGATGCGAGGGTGATGGTCCGGTTGCGGAACAGCCGCAGCGGGATGATCGGGTCGCTCGCCTTGGCCTCGATGACCAGGAAGATCACGCCGAGCGCCACGGCACCGCCCGTCATGGCGTAGGTCTGCCAGGACACCCAGTCGTACTTGTCGCCCGCGAAGGTCACCCAGATCAGCAGCAGCGAGACCGCGGCGCTGATGAAGAGGGCACCCGCCCAGTCCACCTTGACCTCGCGCTTCACGACGGGGAGCTTCAGGGTCTTCTGGAGCACGATCAGCGCGATCAGCGCGAAGGGCACACCGACGTAGAAGCACCAGCGCCAGCCGAGCCACTCGGTGTCGGTGATCACACCGCCGAGCAGCGGGCCGCCGACCGTTGCGACAGCGAAGGTCGCTCCGAGGTAGCCGCTGTAGCGTCCGCGCTCACGCGGGGCGATCATCGCGGCCATGATGACCTGGGCGAGGGCGGTCAGACCGCCGACGCCGATGCCCTGGACGACCCGGCAGGCGATCAGCATGCCGGTGTTCTGGGACAGTCCGGCCACCACCGAGCCCGCCACGTAGATCACCAGGGCTATCTGCACCAGCAGCTTCTTGGAGAAGAGGTCGGCGAGCTTGCCCCAGAGCGGGGTGGTGGCGGTCATCGACAGCAGGGCGGCGGTGACCACCCAGGTGTAGGCGGACTGGCCGCCGTCGAGGTCGTTGATGATCTGCGGCAGGGCGTTGGAGACGATCGTCGAGGACAGGATCGCGACGAACATGCCGAGCAGCAGCCCGGACAGCGCCTCCATGATCTGCCGGTGCGTCATTGGCGCGCCGGTGTCCTCCTGGGCCCTGGCGTGGCCGCCCCGCACACCGGTGGGTGTGGTCGTAGCCATGAACTTCCTTAGCTTTCTCGTCTGTGACGTCGGTCGTACGTCGTGCGGTGTGGTGTACGGGTGGTGTGTTCGGCTCAGTCACGGGCCGTCTGGACGGTCCGGCAGTCTCCGAAGGAGTCACGGAGCCGTGCCAGCAGCGCGTTCAGCCGTCCGACGTCGTCGTCGGACCAGTCCCTGAGGGAGTGGGCGAACAGATCCGTGGTCCGGCGGCCGAGCTCGTCGAGCATGTCCCTGCCCTCGGGAGTCAGCCGCAGGATGCGGGAGCGCCGGTCGTCCGGATCCGGTGCCCGCTCGATCCAGCCGCGGTCGGCGACATGGGCCACATGACGGCTGGTGACCGACATGTTCACGGCGAGCAGCTCGGCGAGCCGGCTCATCCGCATTTCGCCGTATCTGTCGAGGAGGGCCAGCACGGCCGCCGACCCACCAGGGCATTCGGCGGGCAGATGACGTGCGAGTCCGCGCTTCACGGCGCCTATGGCGCTGATCTGCTGTGCCAGCTCCTCGTACTGGCTGCGGTCGGCCATGGCTGCCATCCCCTCGAGATCTTGTTGCTTAGGGCAACCATAAAAGCTGTTGGTTGCCGCAGGCAAACGAAAACGGGACGCGAGGAGTAAAGGAACGCCAAAGGATTTGCAAATGCGAGATCCGCCGAGGTCGCTGAGACCGCTGGGCGTCGCGTGAGGGCGCTGCGGGCGGTGAGATCAGCTTCGGGCCTGGGCTTGGGCGGGTCAGCCCGGTTCGCTAGGGTCCTGCACCATGGCACACAACCCCCAAGCCCCCCAGGGTCCCGAGGGCAACTACGACCCGGCGGGCAGCACCCAGATGTTCCGCGCCTTCGTCGACGAGGGTGTCCCGCCGCGCGGCGGCGCCCGCTCGGCGGGACCCACGTCCGGCACGTCCACCGGGTCCGGCTCGCGTGTCGGGCTGATCGTCGGCGTCGTGGCGGTCGTCGTGATACTCGGCGCCGTGGCCTGGCTCGCGCTGGGCTGAGACGAGCCTCCGGGTTGAGCCTGCGGGCTCATCCCCGGGCGAGTTGACGGTTCTCACCCTCGAGGCGCACGTCCCGTGTCTCGATGTGCATACCGAGCGGCACCCGCCAGGAATCCACGCACACGGTGTAGGTCTGCGACCTGGTGCTCTTCGCCGCGATCGGAACGGGTACGGGATGGGCGGACTCGATGGTCGCCCAGTCGATGCCGAGCCCGCCGATGACGTGCGTCCCAAGGGTGACGGTGCCCGAGCGCACAGCTGAGCCACCGGTGTTCCGGAACCTCAGCGTCACCTTCTCGCACCACCGCTGGTCCGTGCTGTCCCGCGCGGGGGAGCCGACGCTCAGTACCGCTGGGCCCGGTGATGGCGATGGCGATGGCGGCGGTGGAGCGGGTGCGGAGCTGCCAGGGGTCGAGGGCGCAGGCCGACTGGACGGTGCTCCGGGCGCGCTGGGTGTGCCTGGCCGCGGAGCGGCTGTGCTTCCGGGGCCGGCGGTGGCTCGGGCGCTACGGCTCGCGGAAGGAGCCGGGGAATCGGCTCCGAGCGCATCGGCCCCCGCGCGGTCCGCGCCATCCGCGCTCGGGGAGGGCGCGGTCCCGTCCAGCGGTACGAGCGCGACGCTCCCGGACGGCGGCAGCGCCCCGCGCGGCCCGGCATCGGGCCCGGTGCCCGCGGCCCCGACGGCCGCGTAGCCACCGCCCCCGCAGGCGACCAGCGCTCCACCGAGGCAGAGCGCGAGACCCGCGAGCCCGTATCCGACCGGTCGGCCCTCTCGGCCGTGTCGCCGCTGTCGCCGTCGCATCGCGCCAGTGTGTCTGACGGGCCGTCAATGAGGAACCCCTTGGAGGTCCCCCCGGCCGAAGGCAGGGGGGACCGGGCTCTCGGACATCAGTCGCTGATGAGGCCTTCACGGAGCTGGGCCAGGGTGCGCGTCAGCAGTCGCGACACATGCATCTGCGAGATGCCGACCTCCTCACCGATCTGGGACTGTGTCATGTTCGCGAAGAAGCGCAGCATGATGATCTGGCGCTCGCGCGGCGGGAGTTTGGCCAGCAGGGGCTTGAGGGACTCGCGGTACTCGACGCCTTCCAGCGCGCTGTCCTCGTAGCCCAGCCGGTCCGCCAGGGAGCCCTCGCCGCCGTCGTCCTCGGGGGACGGGGAGTCCAGCGAGGAGGCGGTGTACGCGTTTCCGACGGCGAGCCCGTCGACGACGTCCTCCTCCGAGACTCCCAGCACCGCCGCGAGTTCGGGCACGGTCGGGGAGCGGTCCAGCTTCTGGGAGAGCTCGTCGCTGGCCTTGGTCAGCGCGAGCCGCAGCTCCTGGAGCCGGCGCGGCACCCGCACCGACCAACTGGTGTCCCGGAAGAAGCGCTTGATCTCACCGACCACGGTGGGCATCGCGAACGTGGGGAACTCCACGCCGCGTTCGCAGTCGAAGCGGTCGATGGCCTTGATCAGGCCGATGGTGCCGACCTGGACGATGTCCTCCATCGGCTCGTTGCGGCTGCGGAAGCGCGCCGCCGCGTACCGCACCAGCGGCAGATTGAGCTCGATGAGGGTGTCGCGCACATACGTACGCTCCGGGCTGTCGGCGTCGAGAGTGGCCAGCCGCAGGAAGAGGGAACGGGAGAGAGTGCGGGTGTCGAGTGCTTCCGGGGCCGCCGTCGCCTGGGGCGCCTCCGGGGACACCGGAGCAACCGGGGCCACGGGAGCCACCTGAGCCACCGAGGGCTCCGGAACGGCCGGAGCCACCGGCGACACCGGGGCTGCCGGGGCGGGCACTGGAAGCACGTCGGGCGAGGGAGCGCTCAACGCGCGGGTGAGCACCTTCGAGCTGCCCTGTTCTACGGACATGCCACCCCCTGGAGGTCGCGGACGGTCGCGTCGGCCGCGACCATCGGTGGAACGCAGCCTCCACCTGAATACCGGAGGCGGGGCCGCGGCAAACGCGGTTTCCGCAGAATGTCACATGTCGGCAACGCGCTGTAGTGACTTGTCGACAACGAGCCATCAAATCCGTGCAGGAAAAGGGGGGTCTGCGGCTTTTGCGCCCCTCAAAGTGGGCTGAAAGGGTTCTACCCGTTTCGGTTACGCTTCGATCCTGTTTGCGGATCTCAAACGGGCGAAACTTCGGGCGAGCAGTCGGGACACGTGCATCTGCGAAACCCCGAGCTCCGCGCTGATCTGCGACTGCGTCAGATTGCTGTAGTAGCGCAGCAGAAGGATCCGCTGCTCACGCTCGGGCAGCTGTACGAGCAGATGCCGTACGAGGTCGCGGTGCTCCACGCCCGCGAGTGCCGGGTCCTCGTACCCGAGCCGGTCCAGCAGGCCCGGCAGCCCGTCGCCCTCCTGTGCTGCCTCCAGTGAAGTCGCGTGGTAGGAACGCCCCGCCTCGATGCAGGCGAGCACCTCGTCCTCGGAGATTTTCAGCCGCTCGGCGATCTCGGCGGTGGTGGGGGAGCGGCCATGAGCGGTCGTCAGGTCCTCGGTGGCGCCGTTGACCTGCACCCACAGCTCATGGAGCCGGCGCGGCACATGGACGGTCCGCACGTTGTCCCGGAAGTACCGCTTGATCTCGCCGACCACCGTCGGCATGGCGAAGGTGGGGAACTGGACCCCGCGGTCGGGATCGAAGCGGTCGATGGCGTTGATCAGGCCGATCGTGCCGACCTGGACCACGTCCTCCATCGGCTCGTTGCGACTGCGGAAGCGGGCCGCCGCGTACCGCACGAGCGGCAGGTTCGCCTCGATCAGCGCCGCACGGACCCGTGAATGCTCGCCGCCGCCCGGCTCCAGCTCCTTGAGCTGGGCGAACAGCACCTGGGTGAGGGCTCTGGTGTCGGCTCCCCTGCTCTGGGGTCTGCCGGGTCTGGCGGCGCCGTTCTCGGTGTGCTCGGTGCTCTCGACGGGCTCGGTGCCGGGGCCGGCGGCACTCCCCGTGCTGCTCACGCCGGCGGATTGGCTCGCGCTGCTCGCGTTGTTGTCGCTGGTCTCGCTCTGGGGCGGCACTTGAGGCGCAGTATTGGCCGACACGGTCTCGCCACCCCTTCATCTTTCGAACAGCGGATCGATCTCGGTCAACTCATCCGTCAAAAGCGGTCATAGCATCACAAGACATGTCCACTGTGTGCAAGCACCGCATTACTCCGTGTTGTGGGGCAAGTTGGACATCGGATCGCGCCGGACGGGGGCGTGGGCACAAAAGAGCCCCTCACCGCAGCGGTGAGGGGCCAGGAGCCGTGGTGCCGGACGGCGGCTCAGAACTCGTAGTCGGCGATCACCCAAGTGGCGAACTCACGCCACTGTCCCGCCGCCGTCTGATGTGCCGGGTGCTCGACATAGCGCTTCAGCGCGTCCCGGTCGACGACCGCCGAGTTGATCGCGAAGTCATAGGCGATCGGTCGGTCGGAGATGTTCCAGGCGCACTCCCAGAACTCGAGCTCCGGGATGAGGTCGCCGAGCTCCTGGAAGGCCCGCGCACCGGCCAACACGCGGGGCTCCTCGCGGTCGACGCCTTCGTTGAGCTTGAACAGGACCAGATGGCGGATCATGGGGGCGCTCCTCCGGGCGGGCTGGGCGTGCGGGCCGACGTGCCGGTCGACGGGCTAGTTGACGAGCTCCGTCATGAATTCGCCGACGCCTTGCGCGGCGCTCGAAATTCCTTCGAACCCTACCTGGACGAGGTCCGCGGCGCGCTCGGGGGAGTTGATGATCGTGTACAGGACGAAGACGACGACTATATAGAGCGCGATCTTCTTCGTTTGCACCATCGGTCCCTGCCTCCCCTGTGAAGTCGCGTGAGTCTAACCGAGGCCTTTATGGACGAAGGTCCCGGAGATCCGGGTCCTTCGCCGGGCCCGGTCGTGCGCCCGTAGGCGCAGGATGGGAGATGTACCCCATGGGTCCGGCGGGATCCGAGGGTAAGGAGCCGACCCCCACAGCGGGGTCCCGCGCCGCGAGCTTCCCCCGAGAGCGGCCCGGGACCGGACGGCCGGTTCTCATCGGGGGGAGCGGGCAGTCCCCCCGAGAGTCCGCTCCCTCCGGCCTCCTCTTCTCTCCCCTCCCCGGAAGTGCAGAGGCGGGCGAACGGCAACTGATAGTGAAGAAGGGCCCGGTCCATCGGACCGGGCCCTTCGTCTTGAAGCGGTAGCGGAGGGATTTGAACCCTCGGTGACTTGCGCCACACTCGCTTTCGAGGCGAGCTCCTTCGGCCGCTCGGACACGCTACCGGGAGAGAGCTTAGCCCAAGGTGGGCCGTGCTCTGAAATCGATATCGATCAGCGGCACACCGGCGGTCTCCCGGCAGCCCGTCGGTGGCCGCTCGGACTCCCTCAGCGAACCCCGGGGGCGCTTCCCAGGCCGTTTCTGAAGAACGCCGAGAGCTGCTCCGAGCACTCGTCCGCGAGCACGCCGAGGATCACTTCAGGGCGGTGGTTGAGCCGCCGGTCCCGTACGAGGTCCCATACGGAGCCCGCCGCACCCGCCTTGTCGTCCCGTGCGCCGTAGACCACCCGGTCCACCCGGGACAGCACCAGCGCGCCCGCGCACATCGTGCAGGGCTCAAGGGTCACGACGAGCGTGCAGCCGGTCAGCCGCCACTCCCCGAGCCTGGCGGCGGCCCTGCGCAGGGCGAGCACCTCCGCGTGCGCGGTCGGATCGCCGGTCAGCTCACGCTCGTTGTGGGCGGTCGAGAGCACCGCGCCGCCGGGTCCCAGCACGACGGCGCCGACAGGTACGTCGCCGCCCTGTGCCGCGCGGGCCGCCTCCGCCAGGGCGAGGCGCATATACGTCTCCCACGGGGCGCGTACGGGGTCGGGCACGGGCTCCGTACCGGGCAGGGGATCGGGCAGCTCGGGCAGTACGGGATCAGGCACGCCACCACTCACTAGCGCACGGTCTCCAGCACCTCGGCGGCGCCCAGCGCGTCCGCGATCTCGCCCAGGGCGTCCGACTCCAGAGCGAGCAGCTCCCTCACCGACATCCCCAGATCCGCGAGGATCTCGCGGTCCCCGGCCGGGCCGGGCGGCACGGACTCCGCGGAGACCGAGTGCTCTTCCTCGTCGTCGTCCGCCGAGGCCGGCTCGCCCTCCTCCGTGCCGTCGAGGTCCAGCGAGTCCAGGTCGTCGGCATCGTCGTCCGACTCCCCGCCCAGAAGTTCCTTGGTGAGGATCTCCCCGTACGAGGAACGGGCGGCGGCGGACGCGTCCGAGACGAAGATGCGGGGGTCGTCCTCGCCCTCCACGCGGACGAGGCCGAACCACGCGTCCTCCTGTTCGATGAAGACGAGCACCGTGTCCTCGTCCACCGAGGCTTCGTGAGCCAAGTCGGTCAGATCCGACAAGGTCTCTACATCGTCGAGCTCTGTGTCGCTCGCTTCCCACCCGTCTTCGGTGCGCGCGAGCAGTGCGGCGAAGTACACCGTGACTCTCCCACTGATCAGAGTTGTGACGACCGGCGGTGCGCTTGACGGCCCCGCCCTTCGGAATCGTGACAGAAACAGCGGCCTGGCGAGAGGTCTTCCGGCCTTGCGTCGTGCACGCGTTCAATCAAAAAGTCCGTTTAAGAGTCCACCCGGGGTGTGTCGGGGGCCCATCGCGCTCACTGCGTGATCGCTCCACGGTCACCCCGGACTCACCACCGGAAGCTGCGCATACGCACGGCCTGACGCATCCGGGCCGCCCGGGCGCGGCGCGGCTGGACGCGCTCCCTCAGCGCCTTGGCCTCGTTCAGTTCGCGCAGGAACTGGGCGCGTCGCCGCCTGCGGTCCGCGTCGGTCTCCTGCTCGGGCCGTTCGGGCTGTTCGGGTCGCTCCTGCTGCATCGGCCGCACCACCTCAGCGCTGGAAGGGTATGTCCCACCTTCCCTCCGGGGTACCCGTTGATGCCAGGGGTTGTCGGGTCCCGGCTACTGTTGGGCCCATGCGGACCCACGTTGTCGACCACCCCCTGGTGGCGCACAAGCTCACCACCCTGCGCGACCGGCGCACCGACTCTCCGACCTTCCGGCGCCTCGCCGACGAGCTGGTGACCCTGCTCGCCTACGAGGCCACCCGGGATGTGCGCACCGAGCAGATCGACATCGAGACCCCGGTGTCACCGACCACGGGCGTCAAGCTCTCCCGCCCGCGCCCCCTCGTGGTGCCGATCCTGCGGGCCGGGCTGGGCATGCTGGACGGCATGGTGCGGCTGCTGCCGACCGCCGAAGTGGGCTTCCTCGGGATGATCCGCAACGAGGAGACCCTGGAGGCGTCCACCTACGCGACCCGTATGCCGGAAGACCTCTCGGGCCGTCAGGTGTACGTGCTCGACCCGATGCTGGCGACCGGCGGCACTCTGGTCGCGGCGATCCGGGAGCTGATCAGGCGCGGTGCGGACGATGTGACCGCGGTCGTGCTGCTGGCGGCGCCCGAGGGCGTCGAGATCATGGAGCGCGAGCTGGCGGGTACGCCGGTCACGGTGGTCACGGCCTCCGTGGACGAGCGGCTCAACGAGCACGGCTACATCGTCCCGGGTCTCGGTGACGCGGGTGACCGAATGTACGGCGCGGCGGAGTAGCGAGCGCGCGAGGCGGGTTCGGCGGCGGTCCTTCGACCGCCGCCGCTCGGCTGCCCGCCGCTCAGCACTGCCCGGCGGGCTTCGGCGGTGCGGCCAGGGCGGCCAGGGCCTTGTCCGACACGGTCTTGGCGGTGAGCGCCTTGAAACCCGTGCCGATGATCAGATCGACGTCCGGGGTCTTGCGGGCGTCCACCCGGAGTTCCGCTCCCGTGAGCTGGGTGGCCAGCACCCGCAGTGCTCCCTCGTGTGCCGTGGCGGCGCCGAGCAGCATCCCGGTGCCGGGGACCTTCTTGTCGTAGGCGGCCGGGGCGTTGCCCACGTTGCCGACGACGAAGCCGCGCTTCCGCAGCTCGTCGGCGGTGGTCTTGGCGAGCCCTGGGCGCGGGGTGGCGTTGTAGACGTTCACCTTGACCTGGGCCGGCCTCGGGAGCAGAGGGGCCCCCGCCGGGGATGCCTGGGCGGCGCAGGCGGCGGCCTGCGTGTGGGTCGCGGGCTTCTCGCCCCCGCCGCTGAACACATCGATGAGCTGCATGGTGCCCCAGCCACCGACGCCGACGACGGTGACCGCGGCGAGCGCGCCGAGCACGTACCTGCGGCGGCGGGGGCGGCGCATACGCGGATAGGCGTTGCCCGTGATGCGGTACTTTCCACCCATGCCTGGGGGCGTGAGCATGCTCATGAGCGCAGCGTAGTGCGGTCCTGGGACATGAGCTACTAAACGATCATCCGACGCCGCCCGTATGGGTTCGAAACTGCGTCCATACGGGTCGGAGGGGCTCGTCCGCCTCAGTCCAGCTCGAGCACGCGGGCGTGCAGTACCTGTCGCTGCTGGAGGGCCGCGCGCACGGCGCGGTGCAGTCCGTCCTCGAGATACAGATCGCCCTGCCACTTCACGACATGGGCGAAGAGATCGCCGTAGAACGTGGAGTCCTCCGCGAGCAGCGTTTCGAGATCCAGCTGCCCCTTGGTGGTCACGAGCTGATCGAGGCGGACCGGGCGCGGCGCGACATCCGCCCACTGCCGGGTGCTTTCCCGGCCATGGTCGGGATACGGCCGCCCGTTACCGATGCGCTTGAAGATCACACGGAAAGCCTACCGGGCAAGCGGCCGTCAGCGCAGCCACGCGACGCCGGTGCGGTGGCGTCCGGGGAGCCAAAAGGCCCATAGGGGCGAAAAAAGCCGAACAAGCGAGGATCCGGGACGGAGACCCTGTCCGGAGGGCTCCGGACGGCGTATGACGCGGGCCGCCCCGGGAGGTTTTCCCGGAGCGGCCCGTGTTCATGGGAGGCGGAGTGGTCAGGGGCCGGTTACTGCGTCACCCCGTGACCGTCGTGCAGACCGCCGCCGCTGCCCGTGCCGCCCTGGGTCGGGACGGTGGTGACCGGCTTGCGCAGCGAGCTCAGGTCGATCGCGTAGGTGCCGACCGCGTTGGCGATGACGTCGATGTTGGCGTCGAACGCCTTCATGTTGATGTTCTTGATGTCGTCGCACTTGGCGTGGTAGCAGGCGTCGTACGCCACGCCCGCCGTGCCGCCGAACTTCGCCGCCTGTGCCTCGGTCTTGATGCCCTCGGCGCCGGTGAAGGTGCCACCGGAGGCGATGCCCGCCTCGACGAACGGCCCGTAGTCGGAGCGGCCGGTGAAGTCCGTTCCCTCGCGCGGCAGCCCCTGCTTGTCCATGAACTCGTTGATGTCGCGCTCCAGCTGCGCGGAGCCCGCAGGGCCCGCGGGGGAGCCGACGCCGTCGGAGTCGTCGCCGTCGTAGACGAAGAGCCCGTAGTTCGGCGAGGCGATCATGTCGAAGTTCAGGTAGAGCTTGATTTCCTTCTTGCCGAGGTCGCTGAGGTTAGCGACGTAGTGCTCGGAGCCGAGCAGCCCGAACTCCTCGGCGGACCACCAGGCGAAGCGCACCTTGTTGGCGGGCCGCTTGTGGCTCTTGGCGAGCTCCAGGGCGGCCTCCAGGAGACCCGCGGAGCCGGAGCCGTTGTCGTTGATGCCCGGGCCGTCCGTCACGCTGTCGAGGTGGGAGCCCAGCATCACCGTGTTGGCGGCGTTGCCGTGCTTGGTCTCGGCGATGACGTTGTTGGTGGTGCGCTTCTGCTGGAGCTGGCGGATCTCGAAGTCGAGCGAGACCGGGCCCGCGGCGAGGTCGGCGGCGAGCTTCTCGCCCTCGGCGAGGGTGATGCCGCCGGTCGGTATCTTGCCGGCCTCCGGTGCGCCCAGGGTGCCGGAGAGGGCGCCCTCGGTGTTGTTGTAGATCACGGCGCCGATCGCGCCCGCAGCTGCGGCGTTCTCCTGCTTCGCGGCGAAGGTGCAGCCACCGCGCTTGATCAGGGCGACCTTGCCGGTGAAGGTCCCGGAGGCGAAGTCCGAGGCCTCACAGCCGTTGGTGCCGTCGGCGTCGACCGGCGCGGCGGCGAGCTCCGCCTTCACCCCGCCGACCGGGGTCGACTTGGTGTACGACATCGCGTGGATCGCTACGTCGCGCGGGGTGGGCGAGACCACGGAGAGCCGCTCGGCCTGGGTCTCGGTGTAGGTGAACTCGAAGGGCTGGTACTCGACGTCGTACCCGGCCTTCTTCAGCAGCTGGTAGACGTACGCGGCAGAGGCGTCGTGGCCCAGTGTGCCCGCGGCCCGGCTGCCTGCGCTGTCGGATATCTGCTGGAACTTCCGCAGGTGCGCGGCGGCGTCCTTGGCAGACGACTCGCGGACCAGCTTCCTGGAGAGCTGTGCGGCTTCCTTCGCCGCCGCCTTGGCAGGGTCATGCCGCTTGGCGGATGCGGGGGAGGCGGATGCCAGCAGGAGCGGGGTCGC
Source organism: Streptomyces sp. NPDC059828 (assembly GCF_042731955.1). Classification (NCBI taxonomy): domain Bacteria; kingdom Bacillati; phylum Actinomycetota; class Actinomycetes; order Kitasatosporales; family Streptomycetaceae; genus Streptomyces; species Streptomyces sp. NPDC059828. Next base: position 28,907 of record NZ_JBHWIW010000012.1, read on the forward strand.
GAGTGCGGCTGCGGCCACGGCGGCCACTGCTCTGCGATGGGATGAGTTCACAGAGGTCCTTCCCGGTAAGAACGAGGTTGAGGGGAAGTTAGCGATCTCTGAGTGCCCTGTGAACAGTTGTGCCGCAACTCACGTCATATTTAGCAATGTTGACATCATCTTGTACGTCTAAGGGCGTACTGGTGCGTCATTCGGCCATCTTCGCGGCGCGTTTTCTCTCCTGTTTGTACGATCTGACTTTGGCCAGTGTCTCGGGGTCGGTGATGTCGGCGGCGGACCGGTAGGACCCCTCGTCGCCGTACGGTCCCGCCGCCTCACGCCAGCCCTTCGGCTGCACGCCACACTGCTTGCCCAGCAGCGCCAGGAAGATCTGCGACTTCTGCTTCCCGAACCCGGGCAGCGCCTCCAGCCCCGTGAGCAGCTCCCGCCCCGTCCCGGCCTCCCGCCACAGTGCGGCCGGGTCCCCGCCGTACTCGTCCACGAGGTACTGGCAGAGCTGCTGGATCCGCTTGGCCATGGAGCCCGGATACCGGTGCACCGCCGGCTTCTCGGACAGCAGCGCGCCGAAGGCCTCCGGGTCGTAGGCAGCGATCTCGTGCGCGTCCAGATCGTCCCGCCCGAGGCGCCGGGCGATCGTGTACGGGCCCGAGAAGGCCCACTCCATGGGCACCTGCTGGTCGAGCAGCATCCCGACCAGCAACGCGAGCGGGCTGCGCGAGAGCAGCTCGTCGGCCTCGGGCTGCTGGGCCAGATGGATCACGGGGCGGGCGGGGCGAGTGGGGCTCATTCCCCGATGATCCCTCCGGCCGATGAGCCCTGCACTTTCAGGCGCCCTCACCCGGCGGTCGCGGTGGCCGAGCCGGCGTCCCGTCTCGCTACCGGTTGGCCGCGGGGCCCGTCCAGCCGGAGGGGACGTGGCCCAGGCGCACCCGCTGCGGATGGTCGCCCACGGGCACCGACGTCACCTTGCGGCCGGTGGCGAAGTCGATCGCCGTGACGGCGTCCGCACCGCTCTCGGAGACCACGCAGGACTTCCCGTCGCCGCTGACCGTCGCCCAGTACGGCTTCGACGCCGTGACGAGCGGCCCCTCCTGGAGGGTCTCGCGGTCGACGACCGTCGCGTAGTCGTCCATGGTGCCGGCGACACAGAGCTTGTCGCCCTCCGGGCTCATCGAGATGCCGTGGTGGCGGGAGTCGTTGACCCAGGTGGCGCGGTTCTCGCTGGTGGCCGGGTTCTTGGGGAGGACCTTCTGGCGGAGGATCCGGTCGGCGGCCACGTCGTACTCGAGGAAGCCGTTGAAGAACGACACCTGGAAGTACAGCCTCGACTCGTCGGGGGTGAAGGCCACCGGCCGCACCGCGTCCGAGAGGTCCTTGCGGCCGAAGGCGTCGAGCCGCTCCCGCATGTCGATGACCTTCACCGTCTTGTACGTGTCCGCGTCCACGACGGTGAGCTTGCGGTCGCCCTTGGTCCAGTCGAGGGACGGGTCGTCCAGCATGGTGTTGACATCGCCGATCGCGGAGTTCCAGATCTGCTTGCCGTTCGCCGTGAACACGTTCTCGTGCGGTTTGTCGCCGGTCTTGAACGAGCCCGTCTGGCGGCCGGTCCCGATGTCCAGGACGTGCACCGTGTTGGAGGTGGACGCGGACACGGCGACGCGCCGGCCGTCCGGGGAGACCGCCATGTGGTCGGAGCGGAAGCCGGACACGGGAAAGCGCCAGTTGAGCCTGCCGGTCGCGACGTCGATCGAGACGACGTCGGCGAAGCTCGGGCGGGACACGACGACGGCCGAGCCGTCCGGGGTGGAGTACATGTCGTCCACGAGCTGGTCGTGGCCCTCGCCCACCGACAGGCGTATCGCGAGGAAGTACGCCAGCTTCACGGGGTTGAGATAGATCTCCAGCATCCGCTCGTCCTTGTCGGGGACGACGTTGATGCGCCCGATCTTCCTCAGGGTCCCGGAGGACTCGAGGACATCCGCCGTCCCTTCCCAGTTGTTGCCGACGAGCAGGACCTGGCGGAGCCCTTCCCCGGGCGCCGTGGTCGTGGTCGTCCGGGGCGCCGCTGGCGGACTCGCGGCGGCCGGGGGCGCGATGGTGGCGCCGGCCACGAGCGATACGGCCAGGACGGCGAGGGCAGGGGGAAGTGCTGTCTTCACAGGGACTCCTGAGGCGTGGTGCAGGAGGGAGACAAGCGTTACTGGCGGTAAGTTACTGGTCGGGCGGGACACCTGACCAGACGTCGCGCCGGAGTTCCTGACGCCCTACGGCCCCAGCCGTGCCGCCCGCATCTGGAGGTAGCGGGTCTCCGGGAGGCTGAGGGTCTGCCGTGCGGCTCGCTGGTACGCGGCCCTCGCGCCCTCCCGGTCGCCCGCCCGCTCCAGCAGATGGGCCCGTACCGCGTCCAGACGGTGACGGCCCGATGGCCCTTCCGCCAGCAGGTCCTCAAGGCGGCACACCTCGGCGAGTCCGGCCTCCGGCCCGTCGACCATCGCGAGGGCCACCGCGCGGCCCAGCTCCGCCATGGGGTCGGGGGCACGGGACACGAGGACGTCGTAAAGGGCGAGGATCTGCGGCCAGTCGGTGTCCTCGGACCGTGCCGCCTCGTCGTGGAGGGCGGCGATGGCCGCCTGCAGCTGGTAGGGACCCGCGGGGCCTTCGACGAGAGCCTCCTCGACCAGCGCCGTGCCCTCGGCGATCGCCGCGCGGTCCCACCGGGTGCGGTCCTGTTCGTCGAGCGGGATGAGCTCCCCGTGCGGGCCGGTGCGGGCCGCACTCCGGGCCTGGGTCAGCAGCATGAGCGCCAGCAGCCCGGTGACCGCGGCTTCGCGGGGCAGCAGGGCGCGCACCGCCCGGGTGAGCCGGATGGCCTCGTGGGCGAGGTCCGGGCGCTGGAGCGAGGGTCCGGAGGTGGCCGTATAGCCCTCGTTGAAGATCAGATAGAGCACCTGGAGTACCGCCGCCAGCCGCTGGTCCCGGTCCTCGGGGCCCGGTCGCCGGAAGGGCACGTGCTTGATCTTCGCCTTGGCCCGGCTGATCCGTTGCGCCGCCGTCGCCTCGGGCAGCAACAGCGCACGGGCGGTCTCGGCCGTCGTCAGACCTCCGACCGCCCGCAGGGTGAGCGCGATCTGGGCGGGCGGAGTCAGGGCGGGATGGCAGCACAGGAACAGCAGCGTCAGCGTGTCGTCGTCGGAGGGGGTCCGGCTCTCACCCGGCGGCGGCGAGATGAGCCCGTCCCGCGGGGCCAGCCGCGCGGCGGCCTCCTCGCGCCGCCGCCGTGCCTCCTCACTGCGCAGCCGGTCGGCCAGCCGGCGCGAGGCCACCTTGATCAGCCAGCCGCGCGGATTGTCCGGCACCCCGGCCGAAGGCCACTGCCGCGCGGCGGCGAGCAGCGCCTCCTGCACGCAGTCCTCCGCCTCGCCGAAGTGCCCGTATCGGCGCACCAGCGCGCCGAGGACCTGCGGCGCCTGCGACCGCAGCAGGTCCTCGACACCCAAGCCCTGTCCCGGCCCGTTCACGGGCACAGATCGCCGCCGCTCTCCTGGATCGCACGGATGACCACCGGATAGTCGGGCGAACCCGCCGGCACCGGGCACTGCGCGACGCGTGCCGCGATCTCCGTGACCCGCTCCAGGCTCTCGCAGTCCAGCACCCAGTACCCGGCGAGCAGCTCCTTCGTCTCGCCATAGGGCCCGTCCGAGATCACCGGCCGCCCGTCCTCGCCCGCCCGGACGAACCGGGTCTGCGCGGGCTCGACCAGACCCTGGGCGTCCACCAGCTCGCCGGACTCGGCGAGGTCGTCGTTGACGGCCTGCATGAAGGAGAACATCGTCTGGAGCTCCTTCTCGCTCCAGACCGGGCTGTGCTCCGAGCCGTTCCCGCGCATCGCGTCGTAGTCGGCCTGCGTGCCCTGCACCATCACCAGGTACTTCATGATTCCGCTCCCTCAGGTGCGTGCTGCCCCTCGTGGGCAACTCTCACAGGGGACGTCGGAGCCGTCGACGGTTTCTCGACACCCGTCCGGCGTCTTTTCCGGGGTCTTCTTGCGCGGGGCCCCCGCCGGAAGGGCTGACGCGCCCTCCCGGCGGAGGCGGTGCTCAGTGCGCCACCGCGTCGAGCACCGGGATCAGGTGCTCTTCCTCGTAGCGGAAGTGGCCCTCGATCGCCGCCGAGAGCCGCTCCACCTCGGCGCGCACCCGCACCTGCCCGGCGTCGTCGGCTGTGACGGCCGCGCGCAGCTCTTCGAGCAGGTCCGCCAGCTTCAGATGCTCCTCGGCCAGGCGCTCCAGTGCCGGCGCCAGCTCCGGGTGGCGCTCGGCGAGGAACGGGAACAGCCCGGCGTCCTCGCCGGTGTGGTGGTTGTGCAGCCCCTGGCAGGCCGTCAGGCAGTTCACCCGGAGCTGGGCACCCAACGAGGCACCCCCCGGCCGGGAGAGCTCCTGGCGTATCAGCGCCAACTCCCTGCGGAACCCGTCATGCACCGCCTTCACGGCGGCACCGAACGACGGCGCCGCGATGTCCGGCGGACCCGGGATCTCCTGGAGCGCGACGACCGGGATGACCCGGTCCGCCCTGGCCTGGTAGTCGGCCCACCCGGGGTCGCTCTCGACCGCGCGGGCGAAGGCGCGGTCCCGTTCACCGCCCGCAAGGACCACGGCCTCCGCCTCGTACCGGAACACACCGGCCTCGACCGATACGCGCGGATGGGTGACCAGATTGCGGAACCAGTCCGGGTCGCGCGGGGCGCCGCCCGCCGAGGCTATGACCAGGACCCGGCCGTCACCGTCGGGCAGATAGCCGAGCGGGGTGGTGTGACGGGCGCCCGAACGGGCTCCGGTGGTGGTGAGCAGGAGCAGCCGACTGCCTTCGAAGGGGCCGCCGACCACCCCGCCGTTCGCCCTGAACTCCTCGATGACCTGCTGGTTGAAGTCGTTTGGCATGGGTGGAGGGGTCTCTCTTTCTTCTCATGGATGAAGCGGATGGAGGAGAAGAAAGAGCACGGCGGGCCTCTCGCCGACCCCGGATTCACGCCAGGGCCGGGTGCCCCACTCGCTCATGGCCCAAGGCCGACCCGGCAGTCACGCAAAAGAACCTAAGGGGAGGAAAACGCCGGAGCAATGCCTTTTCCGGTCAGTGCGGTCGGCTCCGCTGAGAGAGAAGGAGGTCACAGAGGGGAAGGTCACATACGCCGCCTCTGCTGCTCATCCGCACGCCTGACCTAGCATCCGAGCATGACCCTTGTTCCCGATGACGGGCTTTCGCTCGCCGCCGAATTCCCGGACGCCACCCATGAGCAGTGGCAGCGCCTCGTGGAGGGTGTGCTGCGCAAATCGGGCAAGGACGTATCAGGCGCGGCGGCCGAGGACGCACTCTCGACGGCGCTGGAAGACGGGCTCGTCGCCCGTCCCCTCTATACGGCGGACACCGCCGGCACGGAGCAGGGCGTCGCCGGTTACCCGGGCTTCGCCCCGTACGTACGCGGCGGCAGGCCGGCCGGTGGCTGGGACGTACGCCAGCGGCACGAGCTCTCCGACCCCGCCCGGGCCAACGAGGCGATCCTCGCCGACCTGGAGAACGGTGTCACCTCGCTGTGGCTGACCGTCGGCGGCTCCGGGCTGCCCGTCAGCGGGCTCGCCCAGGCCCTGGACGGGGTCTACCTCGACCTCGCCCCGGTCGCGCTCGACGCCGGAGCCGAAACCGGCGCCGCGGCCCGCGAGTTGCTGCGGCTGTACGAGGAGAAGGGCGTCGCCCGCGAGGCGGCGCGCGGGACTCTCGGCGCCGACCCGCTCGGGTACGAGGCCCGCACCGGGGAGCCCGGCGACACCGCCACCGCCGTCGAGCTGGCGCGGAACTGCGACCAGGACTACCCGGGACTGCGGGCGCTGGCTGTGGACGCCCTGCCGTACCACGAGGCCGGGGCGTCGGCCGCGCAGGAGCTCGGGGCCTCGCTGGCGACCGGTGTGGCGTATCTGCGGCTGCTCACCGACGCGGGACTCACCGCGGATGACGCCTGCCGCCAGCTGGAGTTCCGCTACGCGGCGACCGCCGACCAGTTCCTGACCGTCGCCAAGCTGCGTGCCGCCCGCCTTCTGTGGGCCCGGGTGGCGGAGGTGTGCGGGGTCGGCGCCGTGGGCGACGCGGGGGCGCAGCGCCAGCACGCCGTCACCTCGCCGGTGATGATGACCCGGCGCGACCCGTACGTGAACATGCTGCGCACCACGATCGCCGCCCTTGGCGCCGGTGTCGGCGGGGCGGACGCCGTGACGGTGCTGCCCTTCGACCACGAACTCGGCCTGCCGGACGCGTTCGCCCGCCGTATCGCCCGCAACACCTCGTCGATCCTGCTCGAGGAGTCGCACCTGGGCCGGGTCGCCGATCCCGCCGGCGGTTCCTGGTACGTGGAGCGGCTCACCGGCGAACTCGCCACCGCAGCCTGGGCGTTCTTCCAGGAACTGGAGCGCGCCGGTGGCATGGCGGCGGCACTGCGCTCGGGCCTGCTCGGCGAGCGGCTCGCGGCCACCTGGCAGGAGCGCAAGAAGAAGCTGGCCCGCCGCCGCGAACCCATCACGGGCGTCAGCGAGTTCCCGCATCTGGCGGAGAAGCCCGTCGAGCGCGAGCCGGCACCGGGATCAGCACGGACCGGGGGCCTGCCGAAGGTCCGCCGCGACGAGGACTACGAGGCACTGCGCGCCCGTTCCGACGCTCACCTTGCCGCCGTGGGCACCCGGCCGAAGGTCTTCATCGCCGCGCTCGGCACGGCCGCGGCGCACACCGCCAGGGCCACGTTCGCCTCGAACCTCTTCCAGGCGGGCGGCGTCGAGCCGGTGCACGACCCGGTGACCGTCGACGCGACCACGGTGGCGGATGCCTTCGCCCGCAGCGGTGCCGCCGTCGCCTGCCTCTGCTCCAGTGACGCGCTGTACGACGAGCAGGCGGCGGAGGTCGCCAAGGCCCTCAAGTCGGCCGGCGCGGAGCGGGTGTTCCTCGCGGGCAAGCCGGGTGAGCACACCGATGTCGACGACTACATCTTCGCGGGCTGCGACGCGGTGAGCGTCCTGTCCTCCGTACTCGACCGCATGGGAGTCGCGGCGTAATGCAGATCCCTGACTTCACCGAGATCGGTCTCGGCTCCGGTGCGTCACCGGCGGCCGTCACCGAGGAGCAGTGGCGCGCGGCCGTGAAGGAGTCGACCGGCAGCAGCCCCGACGACCTGCTGTGGGAGACCCCGGAGGGCATCGGCGTCAAGCCGCTGTACACCGGCCGCGACCTGGAGGGCCTGGACTTCCTCGGCACGTACCCGGGCGTGGCGCCGTATCTGCGCGGCCCGTACCCGACGATGTACGTCAACCAGCCGTGGACGATCCGGCAGTACGCGGGCTTCTCCACGGCCGAGGAGTCCAACGCCTTCTACCGGCGCAACCTCGCGGCCGGACAGAAGGGCCTGTCGGTCGCCTTCGATCTGCCCACGCACCGCGGATACGACAGCGACCACCCGCGGGTGACCGGTGACGTCGGCATGGCGGGTGTGGCCATCGACTCCATCTACGACATGCGGCAGCTCTTCGACGGCATCCCGCTGGACAAGATGACCGTGTCGATGACGATGAACGGCGCCGTGCTGCCGGTGCTCGCGCTCTACATCGTGGCGGCCGAGGAGCAGGGCGTACCGCCCGAGAAGCTGGCCGGGACCATCCAGAACGACATCCTCAAGGAGTTCATGGTCCGCAACACGTACATCTATCCGCCCCGGCCCTCGATGCGGATCATCTCGGACATCTTCGCGTACACCTCGCAGAAGATGCCGCGCTACAACTCCATCTCCATCTCCGGCTACCACATCCAGGAGGCCGGTGCGACGGCCGACCTGGAGCTGGCGTACACGCTCGCCGACGGTGTGGAGTACCTGCGGGCGGGGCGGGACGCGGGTCTGGACGTCGACGCGTTCGCGCCGCGGCTCTCGTTCTTCTGGGCGATCGGCATGAACTTCTTCATGGAGATCGCCAAGATGCGGGCGGCCCGGCTGCTGTGGGCCAAGCTGGTCAAGCAGTTCGACCCGAAGAACGCCAAGTCGCTCTCGCTGCGCACCCATTCGCAGACCTCCGGCTGGTCGCTCACCGCGCAGGACGTGTTCAACAACGTCACACGGACGTGTGTGGAGGCCATGGCCGCCACACAGGGTCACACCCAGTCGCTGCACACCAACGCCCTCGACGAGGCGCTGGCGCTGCCGACCGACTTCTCCGCCCGTATCGCCCGCAACACCCAGCTGGTGCTCCAGCAGGAGTCGGGCACCTGCCGGGTGATCGACCCGTGGGGCGGCAGCGCGTACGTCGAGAAGCTGACGTACGACCTGGCGCGCAAGGCCTGGCAGCACATCCAGGAGGTCGAGGCGGCCGGCGGTATGGCGCAGGCCATCGACGCCGGCATCCCGAAGCTGCGCGTCGAGGAGGCCGCGGCCCGTACCCAGGCGCGGATCGACTCGGGCCGCCAGCCGGTGATCGGCGTCAACAAGTACCGGGTCGAGAACGACGAGGCGATCGATGTCCTCAAGGTCGACAACTCCTCGGTGCGCGCCCAGCAGATCGCCAAGCTGCGGCGGCTGCGCGAGGAGCGCGACGAGGCCGTCTGCCAGGACGCGCTGCGGGCGCTGACGGAGGCCGCGGGACGGGGCTCCGGGCCCGGTCTCGAGGGCAATCTCCTGGAGCTGGCCGTGAACGCGGCCCGGGCGAAGGCCACCGTCGGTGAGATCTCGGACGCCCTCGAGACGGTGTACGGGCGGCACGCGAGCCAGATCCGTACGATCTCCGGCGTGTACCGCAACGAGGCAGGGGAGTCCCCGTCGGTGGACCGCACACGCGCTCTGGTCGACCGGTTCGAGGAGGCCGAGGGCCGCCGCCCGCGCATCCTCGTCGCCAAGATGGGGCAGGACGGTCACGACCGCGGCCAGAAGGTGATCGCTACCGCCTTCGCCGACCTGGGCTTCGACGTGGACGTCGGCCCGCTGTTCCAGACCCCCGCCGAGGTGGCCCGGCAGGCGGTCGAGGCGGACGTGCACGTGGTGGGCGTTTCGTCGCTGGCAGCAGGCCATCTGACCCTCGTCCCCGCGCTGCGCGAGCAGCTCGCGGAAGAGGGTCGCGAGGACATCATGATCGTCGTGGGCGGGGTGATCCCGCCGCAGGACGTGCCCGCGCTGCTGGAGATGGGCGCGACGGCGGTGTTCCCGCCCGGCACGGTGATCCCGGACGCGGCCTACGACCTGGTGCGGCGGCTCGGCGCGGCACTGGGCCACCCCGAGCTGTAGCGGCAGCCGGCGTATGCCCATCGACATCGACAGCTATGTGAAGGGTGTACTCGACGGGAAGCGGGCGTGGATCGCCCGCGCGATCACTCTCGTCGAGTCCACCCGGCCCGATCACCGCGCACTCGCCCAGCGGCTGCTGACCGAACTGCTGCCGCACACCGGCGAGGCACGGCGGATCGGCATCAGCGGAGTGCCCGGAGTCGGCAAGTCCACCTTCATCGACGCCTTCGGCACGATGCTCACCGGCTTGGGCCACCGGGTCGCGGTGCTGGCCGTCGACCCCTCGTCCACCCGCACCGGCGGCTCGATCCTCGGCGACAAGACCCGCATGGAACGCCTCGCGGTGGACCCTGCGGCCTTCGTCCGTCCCTCCCCCAGCGCGGGCACGCTCGGTGGGGTCGCCAAGGCGACCAGGGAGTCCATGGTCGTGATGGAGGCGGCGGGCTACGACGTGGTGCTGGTGGAGACCGTGGGCGTCGGACAGTCCGAGACCACGGTCGCGGGCATGGTCGACTCCTTCCTGCTGCTCAGCCTCGCCCGCACCGGCGACCAGCTCCAGGGCATCAAGAAGGGCGTCCTGGAACTGGCCGACGTCATCGCGGTCAACAAGGCCGACGGCCCCCACGAACGCGATGCCCGCGCCGCCGCCCGCGAACTCGCCGGCGCACTGCGCCTGATGCACCCGGTGGACGCCGCCTGGACCCCTCCGGTGCTGAGCTGCAGTGCCCGCGAGTCCACCGGCCTCGACACCGTCTGGGACCGCCTCGAACAGCACCGCGCCCTCCTGGACGCAGGTGGCAGACTCGCCGCCAAGCGCCGTGACCAGCAGGTGGAGTGGGCCTGGAGCATGGTCCAGGACGAGCTTCTCGGCCGTCTGCGCTCCCACCCGCTCGTACGCTCCCTCGCGCCCGGCCTGGAGCGGCAGGTGCGTGACGGCGAGCTGACGGCCACTCTGGCGGCGGAGCGGATCCTGGAGGCGTTCGGCGGCACGCAGGATCAGGCACCGGGCAGCTGAGCCGTATGCACGGCGAAGGCCCCGGCCGTCAGGAGCCGGGGCCTTGCGCACCGAGGTCACACGGTCAGCGGGCCGTGCCGAAGTCCTGGGTCCAGTAGTGGTTCGGCTGGGCGAGGCCCACGCCGATCTCCTTGAACTCGCAGTTGAGGATGTTGGCCTTGTGGCCGGGGCTGTCCATCCAGCCCGCCATGACGCTCTCGGGGGAGTCGTATCCGTAGGCGACGTTCTCGCCGTAGGTGCTCCAGTCGTAACCGGCGCGCGTGATCCGGGTGCCCGGGTCCGAGCCGTCGGAGCCGGTGTGGGACATGTTCTTGTGGGAGGCCATGTCCTCGCTGTGGGCCTGGGCGGCCTTGCTCAGCGTCGCGTTCAGCTTCACCGGGGAGCAGCCGGCCTTGCTGCGTTCGGCGTTGACGAGGGCCACGATGCGGGCGACGTCACCGGAAGCCGGGGCGGCCGGCTTGGAGGTGGTGGTCGCCGGCTTCGGGGAGGCCGGCTTCGAGGCGCTGGGCTTCGCGGTGGTCGGCTTCGCGGCGGGCTTGGCGGCCGCGGGCTTCTTGGCGGGCTTTGCGGCGGGCTCGGTGGGCTTCGGCGTGCTCGCCGCCTCGGAGGCCTCGGCCGACGGGGTGGCCGACTCCTGGCTCTTCCGGTCGTCCCACCACTTCTTGTGGGAACCGTCCCAGTCCCACCGCTGGTCGGAAGCGGCGTTCTTCCAGTCGCCGCGGTGGCCCTGCCACCGGCCTTCCTGGCCCTGCTGCTGGCTGTCCTGCTGATCCATGCACGCCATGGCGGCTGAGGGCACACCTACCGCCGCCACTGCGACGGCCGCGATCGTTATCTTCCGGTAGTACGTCTTCCTGCGGTGCTTGCTCATGTGTGACCTCACTCGTGTGCGCGGAGCGTCCCTGTGAGCGGTCAGCCCCGGGCACGGAACCTGTGCCTGAGCTGCGGGGACGCCTTTGCGGTCGCCATTGTTAGAAGCGCCGCCAGCGCAGGGCAACGAGTGCTTGTACTACCCCGGCTCGTAGGGTTCGACGGCTCTTGCCAGGGGCGTACGGGCGTGCTGGCCCGCGGGGAGAGGCTCCTGCGAGAACCTGTCGCCCCGTCAGAATCACCCGTGCGGCCGCCAAACGGGCGAAAGCGCCGAGTCTGCCGATTGTGATCGAAGACGGCGCGAGACGGGTGCGGGTCAAGACGGACAAATGTCCTTATGTCGTCCCTACGCCATCTACTACCGGTCGTCCTAGTGCGGTGGGTCTGCGTGAGTGATGTCACGTGACAGGCCGGAAGTGAGGCGGGTGGGGCGGGAACCGGACGTGGTGCGGCGACGTCCGGGGCTGCTCCGGCGGCGTTGCTCGTGCGAAGTGAGGCTGTGGTGCGACTCTCGGTGCAATGTAAAGAATCCTTGACTTGATGTCCGCTTCCTCTTACCTTCCTGATGTCAGGTTTCTTTGACATCGGCTCCATGGGAGGACACAGGAATGGCCATCGAGGAGAAACGCGCCTGGATCCTGGGGGTGGTCGCGATCGCCGCGTACGCCGTCTACCTGGCCCTGATCATGGGGCGCGCGGAGCACACACCTCTCGCCGACGTGGAGTACGTGCCGGCATTGCTGTGGACCGTCGGCGGCTCGATCGTCGCCTCGATCGCACTCAGCATCGGGGCGGCGCTCGTCTCGCCGCGGGAGGCCCGTACGAAGGACCAGCGTGACCGGGAGATCCACCGGTTCGGCGAGTACACCGGACAGTCGTTCCTGGTGCTCGGTGCCGTCGCGGCGCTCGTCCTGGCGATGGCCGAGGTGGACCAGTTCTGGATCGCGAACACGATCTACCTGGCCTTCGTGCTGTCGGCGGTGCTTGGCTCCATGGCGAAGATCGCCGCCTACCGACGGGGCTTCCAGCCGTGGTGAAACCGACTCGTGTCACCAACTCGATCCGTGCCCTGCGCTTCGCCCACGGCGAGATGACGCAGGTGGAGCTCGCCGAACGGATCGGAGTGACCCGCCAGACCCTCATCGCGATCGAGAAAGGACGCTACTCGCCCTCACTCGAGCTGGCTTTCCAGATCGCCGGGGTGTTCGGCGTGCCGCTCGACGAGGTGTTCCAGTACCCCGACAGTGCAGGAGAGGCACCATGAAAGCCATCGTTCAGGACGTGTACGGCTCCTGCGACGTGCTGGAGATCAGAGACATCGAGAAACCCGCCACGCCGTCGGCCGGGGAAAGAGACGTGCTCATACGGGTACGTGCCGCCGCCGTCGACGCGGGCGTCTGGCATCTGATGCGGGGACGGCCCTACCTGGTGCGCCTCATGGGCTACGGCCTGCGCGCACCCAGGGAGCGGGTCAGGGGCCGGGAGGTCGCGGGCATGGTCGAGGCCGTGGGCGGCGAGGTGACCCGGTTCCGTCCCGGCGACGAGGTGTTCGGCTTCTGCGAGGCTTCCTTCGCCGAGTACGCGCGGGGGCCCGAGGACCGGTTCCTGGCGAAGCCCGCGAACCTCGGGATCGAGGAGTCGGCGGCCATCCCCATCTCCGGGGTCACGGCACTCCAGGCCGTACGCGACGTGGGTCGGGTGCGGCCGGGGCAGCAGGTGCTGGTGATCGGCGCGGCGGGTGGCGTGGGGACGTACGCGGTGCAGATCGCGAAGGCGTACGGGGCGGTCGTCACCGGTGTGTGCAGCACCGGCAAGACGGAACTGGTGCGGTCGATCGGCGCGGACGAGGTCATCGACTACACCCGCGAGGACTTCGCCGGCGGGCGCCGCTACGACCTGATCGTGGACACCGCTGGCCACCGGTCGCTGACCCGGCTGCGCCGCGCCCTCGCTCCCCGCGGGACTCTCGTCATCGTCGGCAGCGAGGGCCGTGGCCGCTGGCTCGGTGGTACGGACCGCGCGCTGCGGGCGGTCCTGCTGTCGCCCTTCACCGGCCGACGGCTGCGCGGGCTGATCGCAGCCGAGCGGCTGGAGGACCTGGAGGTCCTGCGCGACCTCGTCGAGGCGGGAAAGGTGCGTCCGGTCGTCGACCGGACGCACCCGCTGAGCGAGGTCCCCGAGGTGATCCGCTCCCTGGAGCAGGGCAATGCACGAGGCAAAGCCGTGATCACCGTGAGCCGCGATACCGCGTGAGGTGTCAGCCGGAGATGCGGTAGCCGAAGTTGCCGCCGACGGCCGGACCGCCGAGGGCGGTCAGGTCGAAGCTGGTGGCACCGGCGCCGGTGACGCCGGCACCGGTCTGGAGCTTCCAGACCCGGCCCTTGAAGCCGTCCTCGCCGTTACCGCCCACGTACAGTTCGGCGCTTCCGTTCTTGTCGGTGTCGGTCAGGGCCAGCGCGGCACCGAAGTAGTCGTTGTTCTCCGAGGTGCTGGGGATGCCCGCGGCGTTCTGGGTGAACGAGGCGGCGCCGCTGGTGGTGAGCCCGGACGCGCTGCCGCGCAGCACGGTGATCGCGCCCGACTTCGCGGTGGTGGCCGGGTCGGATCCGGTCTCGTAGGACGCACCGATGACGACGTCGTCGTAGCCGTCGTTGTCGGTGTCGCCGACGGCCACCGCCGAGCCGAACTGGTCGCCGGCCTCGTCGATGCCGGGGACGCCGCTGCTGGACTGGGTGTACGAACGGCCGTTGGCGAGGCCGTCTGGGCTGCCGTAGGCCACGTAGATCTTGTTCTGCTCCGGGTAGGCCGTGACCAGGTCCTGGCGGCCGTCCTTGTTCAGGTCGCCGAAGGCCGAGCGGGTGTCGGTGAAGAGCTGGTACGGCCCGTTGAACGCCGAACCCTTGACCAGGCCCTTGGCGGAGCCCTTCAGCACGACTCCGCTGGTCGCTCCGCTCCCGAGCGGCACACCGCCACTGACGACGACGTCGTCGATGCCGTCGCCCGTCGTGTCCCCGACGTAGAGTTCGGAGGTGCCGACCTTGTCCAGCTCATCGGTGTCCCGGGTCCACACACCCGCCGGCTTGCCCGTCGTCCTGTTGATCGGGCCGAGCAGCACGCTGGGGCCGTATCCCAGTCCGTGGTTGCTGCGGCTGACGAAGTCGTCGACACCGTCGCCGTTGACGTCGCCCACCCCGAAGCCGCCGCCGAGCAGCTTCGGGTCACTGGCGGTGTAGCTGCCGGTGGGCATGGCCGTCGCGGTGCCGGTGATGCCGTCCTTGCCGCCCCAGAGCACCATGTTCTTCTCGACCCAGCGGACGACCAGGTCGTCGTACCCGTCGCCGTCCAGGTCGCCGTGGCCCCTCACCTCGCGCCACCGCTCGTCCTCGACGGGGTCACCGGGGACCCCGGGAGTGGCCTTGCTGATCACCGAGGCGGTCTCGTACCGCAGACCGGTGGGGGAACCGTAGGCGATGGTGACGACACCGGCGCGCTTGACGGCGCCCGCGGGCGCGGTGTGCGCGCCGATGGCGAGGTCCGGGTAGCCGTCGCCGTTGAAGTCGGCCGTGCCGTCCGCCGCGGCTGCGGCCTTGTCGCCGACCGGGGCGGCGGGCTTGGCCGTGGCCTTCGGCGAGGAGCCCGCCGCGGTGGCGGCGGGTGCCAGGGCGGTGATGCCGAGGACGGTTGCCGCGCAGGCGGCGGCAGCGGTGAGCGCCTTGTAGCGCATCTGATCCCCCAGTTCTGAGGTGGTGCGTCGTGCAGTTCAGAGGTGGTGCAGTTCAGCGGTGGTGCGGTGCAGGGACGGTGCGTCGTGCGTGGGTGGATGCGGTGGGTGAAACGGCTCAGCCGTTCATGTACGCCCCGTACCAGGCGCGGCCCTTGGGCATGCCGAACGCGGTGCCGTTGAAGCTCACCGAGCCACTGCCCGTGACTCCTGCTGGGCTGCCCGGCAGAATCCAGGCCCGGCCGGTGAACCCGTCCTCGCCACGTCCTCCGGCCACCAGCTCGGACCTGCCGTCGCCGTTGGTGTCGACCAGCCGGATGGCACTGCCGAAGTGGTCGTTGTTCTCCGAGGCACTGGGCACGCCCGCGGTGTTCTGGGTGATCACCTCGGCGCCCTCGGTGGTCACCCCGCTCGCGCTGCCGCGCAGGATCGTCACCGCACCGGCGAGGGAGGTCTTGGCAGGGTCGGTTCCGGTCTCGTTGAGCGCGGTCACGGCGAGGTCCCCGTAACCGTCCCCGTCGGTGTCGCCTATGGACACGTCGTAGCCCCACCAGTCGTTCTTCTCGGCGATACCCGGCACACCCGCGGTCGCCTGACTGTACTTCCTGGGCTTGAGCGTGGTGCTCAGCCCCTTCGGGCCGCCGTAGGTCACGTTGATCCAGCCACCCGTACGCGACTGCGTGTAGCCGTCCTTGTGCATGTTGGCGACGACGTCCTGGTAGCCGTCGCCGTTGAGGTCGCCGAGGGTCTGCTCGTACCCCCATGTGATCTCGCTGGACTTGGTGAGCCCACCGGAGTCGCCGGTCGTGCCGGACGTGCCCAGGTACACGAACGACCTGTAAGGACCGGGCGAGGGGTTGCTCATGTCCTGGCCGGACCCGATGAGATCCGTCCTGCCGTCGTGGTTGACGTCACCGGCGGACACGTCCTGCGTCCTGAACTTGTCCTTGCCCCAGGTGCTGCGGAAGGCGGTCGAGGCGAAGGAGCCCTTGGCGCGGTTGAACGGGCCGTACATGATCGCGATGCCACCGCTGGTGTGGAACTGGTGCGCGGGGACGGCGATGTCGGTGTGGCCGTCCCCGTTGAAGTCGCCGGTGTCGCCGCTGGCGGTCCACAGGACGAGGTTGCCGAGGTCACTCACCTTCGTGCCGCTGGTCAGACCTGCCGCACTGCCCCACAGCACCGTGAACCCGGCGTCGGAGCCGGGAGCCATGATCAGATCGGCGTAGCCGTCCGAGTCGATGTCCCCGCTGGTGAGGATCCCCCGACCGAAGCGCTCGTCGGCGACGGGCTCCCCTGGGATGTTCTCGCCCGCCCTGCTGATCACGGTGCCCTTCGCGGGGTCCAGACCGCTCTCCGAGCCATACACCGCGGTGATGCAGCCCGCCCGCTCGGCGCCGTTGACCGTGGCCTCGGGGGCGCTGATCACGACATCGGGGCGGCCGTCGCCGTTGAAGTCGTCCTTGAGCGTGGTGAGCGGGGCGGTGGCGCCGTCCGGGGCCGCCGCGGCCGGAGTCATGCCGACGGTGGAGATGACCGTCGCGGCGCACAGGACAGCGGCTGCGGTGGAGCGCAGATGCACGTGGTAGCCCCTCATTGACACGGAGAAAGGCGCCGGGAAGGCGACCGGTGATCCAGACTCGGGCGAGGTGCGAAGGGTTGTACGAAGATCGGATTTCTTGTCGGTCGAGGTCTGTCAAGCCCCGAGATGCCGGGGAGTGACTCGGCTCTGGAGCAGGCGCTTAATGGAAGGGAGACCACCCGGGATCACCGGGAAAGGGAGAGAGCCATGAGTTCCCAGCCGCCCCCATCGGAACGCCCCACCGGACCGCCTTCAGGGCCCCTGTCCGGCTGGTCGGCGAGTGAACCGGGAAAGCCGGTTCCGGAGCCGAACCGCGAGTCCGCGCCGGGTGCGTCGCCTTCCTCGGGTGTGCCGGTCCCGTCGCCTCCGTCCGGCACGTCGCCTCCGTCTGGCACGTCGGCTTCGTCTGGCACGTCGGCCCCGCTGGCCCGGCGGCTCCGGCTCCGGAGCCGGAGCGCCCTGGTGAACCTGGGCGCCGTGCTGGCCCTTGTGGCGGCGGTGATCGTCGCCTTCGTTCTGCAAGGCGGTGGCAGCAGTGGCGGCGGCACTGGGGGCAAGTCCAAGGGAGAGATCTTCCTCGAGACCACCTCCGCGTCCGGGACGGACCCCTTCACCCCGTCGACGGCGTCCCACCCCGAAAAGGCCGATGAGGCTGTGGAGCCCGTGGCCCCGCCCGCCAACACCACCAGCGTGGTCAACGGTGCGCACCCGGGGTTGTACGGGGGCACGAAGAACGCCGCGAGCTGCGATGTCGAGAAGCAGATCACGTATCTCACGCGTGAACCGGACCGGGGGAAGGCGTTCTCCGGTGTGCTGGGCATCCGCCAGCCCGAGATCCCCTCCTACCTGCGGTCGCTCACCCCGGTCCGGCTGGGCTGGGACACCCGGGTCACCAACCACGGCTACGCGAACAAGGCCGCCTCCAGCTACCAGGCCACTCTCCAGGCCGGTACGGCCGTCCTGATCGACAGCCGCGGAGTACCCCGCGTCCGCTGTGCCAGCGGCAATCCGCTCACACCTCCGGTGACCGTCAAGGGCACGAAGACGTACACCGGACAGAAGTGGGCCGCGTTCCGGCCGGCCGCTCTGGTCGTGGTCAAGCCCGCCGAGAAGCCGATGAAGACCGTCACGCTCTTCGACCGCGAGCGCAAGGAATGGCTGGCACGGCCGAGTGGGGACCAGTCGGCCGGTGAGGACCGCGAGATACCCACCCCGAAGGGTCAGCCTCCGGGAGAGTCGCCGCCCGTCCTGAAGGACGAGCAGTCCCCGGAGGAGCAGCACAAGGAGCAGCCCGGCAAGACGCCTGAGACATCCGAGACGCCTGATACTCCCGGGACACACGAGCCTCCCGAGCAGAAGCCCGAGGAGCAGCCCAAGGACAACCCCGAGCTGAACCCCGAGCAGCAGAAGGAACCCCAGTCGCCGCCCGAGCAGCAGGAAGAACCGCAGTCGCCCGAGCCGCAGTCTCCGGAACCGCAGTCTCCGGAACCGCAGGCTCCTGAACCGAAGTCCCCCGAAGAGCAGCAGGAGCAGCCGCAGGAGCCCCAGCAGCAGCCGCAGCAACCGAAGCACGAGGACCAGCTGCCGCAGCTTCCGCAACTGCCCCGGCTCCCCTACTACCCGCCCGGCTCCTCGGAACAGCCGCAGTCGCTTCCGTTCTGAACCATTCGCTGCGCATCGGGACGCGAGATGGCACGATCGCACAGGTGACCAGTAGACCCACTCCCGCGCAGCAGCGCCTGAAGGACCTCGCGCTGCTGCGCCGGGTCCGCGACCGGATGGACCGGGAGTACGCGCAGCCGCTGGACGTCGAGGCGCTGGCGCGCGGTGTGAACATGTCGGCCGGGCACCTCAGCCGCCAGTTCCGGCTCGCGTACGGCGAGTCGCCCTACGGCTACCTCATGACACGGCGTATCGAGCGGGCGATGGCGCTGCTGCGCCGCGGGGACCTCAGTGTCACCGAGGTCTGCTTCGCGGTCGGCTGTTCCTCGCTCGGCACCTTCAGCAGCCGCTTCACCGAACTGGTCGGCGTGCCGCCCAGTGTCTACCGGCGCCAGGCGGCGCTCGCGACGGCCGGAGTGGCGGGGATTCCGTCCTGCGTGGCGAAACAGGTGACGAGACCGGTCAGGAATCGAGAAGCGCCCTCCCCGGCCCCGCGCCTAGCGTGAGCTCCATGGACATCACCATTCACGCGAGCTTCCTTCCCCATGACGACGCGGACGCCGCTCTGGGCTTCTACCGCGACATCCTCGGTTTCGAGGTCCGCAAGGACGTCGGATTCGGCGGAATGCGCTGGATCACCGTCGGCCCCGCCGGCCAGCCCGGCACCTCCATCGTCCTGACGCCCCCGGCCGCCGACCCCGGCATCACCGACGAAGAGCGCCGTACAGTCGTCGAGATGATGGCCAAGGGCACCTACGCGGGCATCCTCCTGGCCACCGCCGACCTCGACGGCACCTTCGCACGGCTGGCGGCCAGTGACGCCGAGGTCGTACAGGAGCCGACCGACCAGCCGTACGGCATCCGGGACTGCGCCGTGCGCGACCCCGCGGGCAACATGGTCCGCATCCAGGAACTGCCCTGAGCCGTTCCGCCGGACAACCGACGGCCGGACAACCGACGGCCGGACAACCGGGCCGCTGAATCCGATTGCGGGACACCGGGCCGCTGGACCACCGAACCGCTGAACCGGATCGCCGGACAAATGGAGAGACAGAGACGATGAGCAAGGCCCCCGAGGCGGACGCCCTGCACGCCGCCGACAGCCACGACATGATCCGTGTGCACGGCGCACGCGAGAACAACCTCAAGGACGTCAGCATCGAGATCCCGAAGCGCCGTCTGACGGTGTTCACCGGGGTCTCCGGTTCGGGCAAGAGCTCGCTGGTGTTCGACACGATCGCCGCGGAGTCGCAGCGGCTGATCAACGAGACGTACAGCGCCTTCGTGCAGGGCTTCATGCCGACGCTGGCGCGGCCCGAGGTGGACGTACTCGACGGGCTGACGACCGCGATCACCGTCGACCAGCAGCGGCTGGGCGCCGACCCGCGTTCCACGGTCGGCACCGTCACCGACGCCAACGCGATGCTGCGCATCCTCTTCAGCCGGCTGGGCCAGCCGCACATCGGCCCGCCCAGCGCCTACTCCTTCAACGTCGCCTCGGTCCGGGCGACCGGCGCGATCACCGTTGAGCGCGGCGCGAAGACCAAGGCGGAGAAGGCGACGTTCAACCGCACGGGCGGGATGTGCACGTGCTGCGAGGGCCGGGGCAAGGTCTCCGACATCGACCTCACCCAGCTCTACGACGACTCCAAGTCGATCGCCGAAGGCGCGTTCACCATCCCCGGCTGGAAGTCGGACAACGTGTGGACGGTCGGGATCTACGCAGAGTCGGGGTTCCTCGACCCGAACAAGCCGATCCGCAGCTACACCAAGAGGGAGATGCACGACTTCCTCTACCGTGAGCCGACCAAGGTGAAGGTCAACGGGGTCAACCTCACGTACGAGGGCTTGATCCCGAAGATCCAGAAGTCGTTCCTGTCCAAGGACAAGGAGGCGATGCAGCCGCACATCCGGGCGTTCGTGGAGCGGGCCGTCACCTTCACCACCTGCCCCGAGTGCGAGGGCACCCGGCTCACCGAGGGCGCCCGCGCGTCGAAGGTCGCCGGCATCAGCATCGCCGACGCCTGCGCGATGGAGATCAGGGACCTGGCCGAATGGGTACGCGGCCTCGCTGATCCCTCGGTCGCCCCGCTGCTCACGGCGCTGAGCGGAACCCTCGACTCGTTCGTGGAGATCGGCCTCGGCTATCTGTCGCTGGACCGGCCGTCGGGCACGCTGTCGGGCGGCGAGGCGCAGCGCGTCAAGATGATCCGCCACCTCGGCTCCTCGCTCACGGACGTCACGTACGTCTTCGACGAGCCCACCACGGGCCTGCACCCGCACGACATCCAGCGGATGAACAAGCTGCTGCTGCGGCTGCGGGACAAGGGCAACACGGTGCTCGTCGTGGAGCACAAGCCCGAGGTCATCGCGATCGCGGACCATGTCGTCGACCTCGGCCCCGGCGCCGGTACGGCGGGTGGCACCGTCTGCTTCGAAGGCACCGTGGCGGGGCTGCGGGCCGGCGACAGCATCACCGGACGCCATCTCGACGACCGGGCGGCCCTCAAGGAGACGGTCCGCAAGTCCACCGCGGCGCTGGAGATCCGGGGCGCGACGGCGAACAACCTCCAGGGTGTCGACGTCGACATCCCGCTCGGGGTGCTGACCGTGATCACGGGTGTGGCGGGCTCGGGCAAGAGCTCACTCGTGCATGGCTCGGTTCCCGCCGACGGGGGTGTGGTGTCGGTCGACCAGACCCCGATCCGCGGTTCACGACGGAGCAACCCGGCGACGTACACCGGCCTGCTGGAGCCGATCCGCAAGGCGTTCGCCAAGACCAACGGGGTGAAGCCGGCACTGTTCAGCGCCAATTCGGAGGGCGCCTGCCCGACCTGCAACGGCGCCGGCGTCATCTACACCGACCTGGCGATGATGGCCGGGGTCGCCACGACCTGCGAGGACTGCGAGGGGAAGCGGTTCCAGCCCTCGGTGCTGGAGTACCACCTCGGCGGCCGTGACATCAGCGAGGTGCTCGCGATGTCCGTGACGGACGCCGAGCGGTTCTTCGGCGACGGCGAGGCGCGTACCCCCGCCGCGCACAAGATCCTCGAACGGCTCGCGGACGTCGGGCTCGGCTATCTCAGCCTGGGCCAGCCGCTGACCACGCTGTCCGGCGGCGAGCGGCAGCGGCTCAAGCTGGCCACGCACATGGGCGACAAGGGCGGTGTCTACATCCTCGACGAGCCGACCACCGGACTGCACCTCGCGGATGTCGAGCAGCTGCTCGGCCTGCTCGACCGGCTGGTCGACTCGGGCAAGTCGGTGATCGTCATCGAGCACCACCAGGCGGTCATGGCCCACGCGGACTGGATCATCGACCTGGGTCCCGGCGCAGGCCACGACGGCGGCCGGATCGTCTTCGAGGGCCCCCCGTCCGACCTGGTCGCGGCCCGCTCCACCCTCACGGGCGAGCACTTGGCGGACTACGTCGGCGCGTAGGCCCGGGCCACCGGTCTCCCGGCGTGGTCAACCCCGGCCGCTGGACGGATCCAGCGGCCGGGGTACCCGGTTCCCCGGCTAAATACAGGTGTCAGGCCGCCTGCGTCAGCTGATGATGGGTGTCCATCCTGTTTGCTACCGGGGAAGTTGGATGCACATGTATCTGCCCGTGACCTCTCAGCCGGTCATGACGGAGCGGTTGGCCCTTCGCCTGTTCACGGCGGATGACATCGACGACATGTACGCGTACCAAGGGCTGCCCGGGGTGGCCAGGTACCTCTATCGACCGCCGCGTGACCGCGCGCGCTGCGCCGAGATGATCGAACGTGTCGGGCAGGGCACTTACTGGAAGGAGGACGGGGACAACCTCACGCTGGCGGTCTGCCGTCGCGAAGTCCCCGGGGTGATAGGCGAGGTCCAGGTGACCTTGTCGAGCGCCTCCGCCAGGCAGGCCGAGATCGGTTGGGTCTTCCACCCCGCCCACGGCGGCCGTGGTTACGCCACGGAGGCCGCGCTCGCACTGCGCGACCTGGCCTTTCGGGAGCTGTCCGTGCACCGCTTGTACGCTCGCCTCGACGCGGAGAACACGGCGTCGGAGCGGATCTGCGAGCGGCTGTCGATGCGTCGTGAGGCGCACCTGATCGAGAACGACCGCAATGACTGGGGCTGGGGCAGCGAGTACGTCTACGCCATCCTCGCCCGGGAGGCCGGCGCCGTGGGGACGGACCGGTAGCAGGCAAGCGCGGTCCCGGCGCCGCCCTTCGGCGCCGGGGTGCCGAGCCGGAGCCGGAGCCGGGTCAGATCGTCCTTCTTCCCCACACCGCCCCGGCTCTTCGTAAGGGCCCCGGCTGTCGGGAGCCCCGACGACCACGCTCGGGCGGTCGTCGGGCAGGATCTCCGCAAGGAGCCTCAATGCCGCATTCCACTGCTCCGGGGTCTCCTCCGAGAACAGCTCCCGTTCCGGGAGGGTGGATCTCGCCACGGCGTCGAGCAACTCCGTCAGTTCGTTCTCCGCCGTGCCGCCCGCCGCGGTGAAGAAGAGGTGGGGCGTTTCGGAGCGCCGGAGGAATTCTTCGACGAGGCTGGATTTGCCGACCCGCCTCCGTCCGCGGATGGGGAGGCACTGGCCGGGCTTCGCTGACCCGACGGCGTGGTGAACCGCCTCCAAGGCGGTGCCGAGCGTGTTCAGCTCGCGCTCCCGCCCGATGAAACGACGCATGGGAAGCCTATCGCCGAGGATGGGATCGACGGTGTTTCGCCCCGAGGTCCGGGGTGGTGATCGCCATGGGCTGCGGAGACGCCTGCCCTACTTCCCGGCAAGCGCTACCCGGACGGGAAGCGGGGACGACCCCGCCGGGCGGGGCGTGGGTGCCCGCCCCACCCATCCGGCCACTGGCCACCCGACCGGCCGTGCGGGTGGCGACCGATGGAGTGTTTGTGGTGCCTGGTCCGTCGCTGTGACCTGCGCAAAGAGCTTGTGGGCGGGAGCCGTCCCGCTGGGTTCCGGAGCGGGCTGGGCGAGAGTATGACTTTCTGTGAGGGACGGTTACCCACCTTGCCCAGGAGACAGGCGAGCCATGGTCCAGCCCCGCCTCTATGACCACGACCGGCCGATGGCGGCTCCAACTGATCGTTCCCTCCGGAACCGCGCCAGCGCCCGACTGCTGCCCGCGCTCGTCGCTCTCGTCGTCGGAGGACTGTTCGTCTTCTCCGCTTCCACAACGGCCGCCGTACGAGGAACACCGAGGCAGGCCATGGGTTCGACCCCGGCCACGTCAACCGGCTCGAGCGTGTCGAAGACGTCGGCCGGCGCGACCTGCGAGGACGCCAGACCCACCAAGGTCGGCACCGAGAGGAACGACCTCATCTTCGGAACCCCCGGCAATGACGTCATCTTCGCCCTCGGAGGCAATGACACGGTCTACGGATTCGGTGGGAGCGACCTCATCTGCGGTGGCTCGGGCAACGACACCCTCAACGGTGACAGGGACAACGATCAGCTCTTCGGGGGCTCGGGCGACGATCAGCTCTCGGGCGGCCCGGACAATGACGAACTCAATGGCGAATCGGGCAACGACGGGCTCGACGGTGAAACAGGCAACGACGAGCTTTACGGTGGCCCGGGCAACGATCACCTCTCCGGTTTCCTGGGCAACGACGCCCTCTTCGGTGGAAGGGGCAACGACGACCTCCTCGGGGGAAGGGGCAACGACGACCTCTTCGGTGACGCGGGTAACGACCAGCTCTTCGGGGAAGCCGACGATGACGCCCTGGACGGCGGCACAGGCACGAACCGCAACAACGGCGGATCCGGAACCAACACCTGCGTCGACCCGAGCGAGGGCCCCGGCTGCAACAACTGAGCCGGCCATTCCCGGACCCGACCACCACGGTACGGAGGCGCTGTGCCCCTCACTGCACCGTGGCCACCACGGACGGCCGCACGCCCGAGGCGGCCCGGAAGATCGAAAGAGCGATCCCGGGAGTTCCTGAAACAGTCCTTGTGGACGATGACCAGGACAACGAGGGCTGAGATACGACGAAGGCCCCACCGCGAACGGTGGGGTCCTTCGACATCGTACGGCGCTGGACGGGGGTGAATGAGACCAAAACTGAGACCAGGGCGCCGGGTCATACCTTCTTGACGACGATCGACTCCGCAACCAGCTTCTCCAGGTCGTCCACGTCCGAGGTGAAGACGGTGACCTGTCCCTTCTGTTGGCGTGCGATGACGGCGAGCATCGCGTCGATCGCGTACTTGTGGCCGTGCAGCTTGGCGTCGGCCAGCAGGCGGCGGGCCTGGCGTGCCTCGTCCGTTCCGAGGTCGGCGACCTTGAGTCGGGAGAGCACCCAGTCCCAGCGCTGCTCGGTGGTTCTGCCGTCGTACGCCTCGACCAGCGTCATCGGGGACGTCACCACCTCGGCTTCACCCCGGGCCGCCAGATCGAGCCAGGCGATCATCTTCCTGTCGCCGCGCACAGCCAGGGACAGGGCTTCGCAGTCGAGTACGAAGACGCGCAGTGGTCGCTGTCCGCGCTCACCGGCCCGCTTCTTCACGCGGCTTCGCCGGCGCCGTGCTGTCCGGTGGCGCGGCGGTGCTCGTGCTCGGCGTCGAGATCCTCCAGTTCCTTGAAGGATGTGGTGCGCTCTTCTTCGGTGAGTGGGCCATGTTCCTCTTGCAGCCAGTCGGCCAGTTCCCGCAGCCGGTCCCGGTCGCGCTTGAAGCGCAGGGCCTCGGCGACGTACGCGGACAGGCCCCGCTCTGCCGCCTCGGCACGGATCTCGTCCAGGAGATCCTCGGGAATCGTCACCGTTACCTTCTTGGTCGCCGCCATACAAGAGACCATACTCCTGGTATTGGACCCCTTACCAGTGCGTGCCGGGAGTGGTGGCACGGTCCGACAGCTCGTCTTTCATGGTGCCGTGATGCTCAGGAGCCGCGCGTTCGGCCTCGTCCGGTGTGAAACGGTCGGGGGCGAATTCCGTGGCGGACCGAAGTCCGAGCCACTCCAGCATGGCGTGGGTGCTCCTCATGCGGACGTCGGATCTCATGCGACACCTCCGCATCCAGGACGTCCGGGTCCGCCATGACGACTTCGAGGCGGGAGCGCGGTTCGCCGACGGGCAGGTGGACGTCTGACCTACCCCGCCGCGGAGCGGGCAGATCCTCAGCACTCCTGGCGGCGCAGTGCGAGATGCGAGCCCGCCGCCGCCAGGAGGGCCCACAGGAGCAGGACGGCGCCGCCCGCCGCCGGGGAGAGGTCGCCGGTGTCCTGGTGGACCTGCATCAGGCGGAGGCCGGCGCGGTCCGGGAGGAGGCGGGCCAGGGGGCGGAGGTGGGGGGTCGCGGCGAGGGCGCCGGAGACGACGAACAGGAGGGGGAGCAGGATGCCGAGGGCGGTCAGGGAGCGGCGTACGACGAAGGTGAGCGCCGCCGCGAGCACCGCGAGCAGCCCCGCGTAGACGCCCGCGCCGGCCAGGGCCCGGAGCGCGTCCGCGTGGAGCGGGGCCGGGGCGCCGAGCACGGCGCTGCCGGCGGTCAGGGCGACCGCGCCGGTGACCAGGCCCCAGACGAGCCCGGTGGTGCCGAGGACGGCCAGCTTGGCCGTGAGGAGCCTGCCCCGGCGCGGTACGGCGGCGAGGCTGGTGCGGATCATGCCGGTGCCGTACTCGCTGCCGACCGCGAGGACCGCCAAGACCACCACGGGCACCTGGCCGAACTGCAGGCCGGTGAAGGTGAGCCCGACCGGGTCGAGCGCGCGCTGTTGGGCGGGGTCCGCCCGGCGGAACTCGGGGCCGATGAGCGCGCAGAACAGCAGGCTCACCAGGACGGTGAGGACCGCGCCGAGGGCGAGCAGGGTCCAGGTGGAGCGCAGCGAGCGCAGCTTCGTCCACTCGGCGGCCACGAGGTCGGGCAGACGGCCGCCGCTCGGGCCCCCACTCAGGCCGCCTGGGCCCCCACCAGGGCCCGCGCCCACCCGTTCGGTCGTGTCACGCATGGGCCAGAGTCTCCTGTCGGGTCGTCGGGGCGGTCGCCCGGTACTCCACCGCCTCCGCCGTCAGGCGCATGTACGCATCCTCCAAGGAGGGCCGCAGCGGGGTGAGTTCGTGGACGCTCCAGGCGTTCCGGGCGGCGATGTCGCCGATGCGGGTGCTCGGCAGGCCCGTCACGGTGGCGGTGCGGGGAGCGCTGTCGTACGTCACCCGCCCGCCTTCCTCGCGCAGCGCGCCGGCCAGTTCGTCGAGCCGGGGCGTGACGAGGCGGACCGGCGGCAGGTCCGTGTCGAGGAACGCGGCGAGGCCGCCGTCGGCGAGCACCCGGCCGCGGCCGATGACCAGGACGTGGTCGGCGGTGACCGCCATCTCCCGCATGAGGTGGCTGGAGACCAGGACCGTGCGGCCCTCGTCGGCGAGGGCGCGCAGCAGGCCACGCAGCCACTGAATGCCCTCGGGGTCAAGGCCGTTCATCGGCTCGTCGAGCAGCAGCGTCTCCGGGTCGCCGAGCAGGGCGACGGCGATGCCGAGGCGTTGCCGCATGCCGAGCGAGAAGCCCCGTACGGGCCGGCGCGCGGCCGGGCCGAGGCCGACCAGGTCGAGCACCTCGGTCACGCGCGCGTGCGGGATCCGGTGGGTGCGGGCCAGCCAGGACAGGTGTGCGCGGGGGCTGCGCGCGGGGTGGCAGGCGGACGCGTCGAGCAGTGCGCCCACCGTACGGAGCGGGTCGCGAAGTTCGGCGTACCGGACACCGTGGACGAGGGCGTGACCGGCGTCGGGGGTGCCGAGGCCCAGGACCATGCGCAGGGTGGTGCTCTTGCCCGCGCCGTTGGGGCCGAGGAAGGCGGTGACGCGGCCGGGCGCGGCGGTGAACGACAGCCCGTCCAGGACCCGGCGCCCACCGTACGACTTCACGAGCCCGCTGACCTCGATCACGAGCCGTCCTCCGTCGAGAGGGCGAGGGTGAGGGTGGTGTCCACCAGGTCCGCCACCGAGCCGTCGGCGTGCGAGACGACGACGAGGGTGCGCCCCTCCGCCCGCCAGCGGGCGAGGTCCTCACGCACCGCCCGCTCGGCCGCGGCGTCGAGCCCGTTGAACGGCTCGTCGAGCAGCACCAGGCGCGGCTCGTGCGCGGTGGCGCACACATAGCCGAGCTTCTTGCGCTGGCCGAGAGAGAGGTCCCCGACGAGCACGTCGAAGCGCTCACCGAGCCCCAGGCTCGCGGCGCGCTCCCGCAGGTCCCCTGCGCGCAGCCCCCACACGCCCGCGACCAGCCCCAACTGCTCCTCTGCGGTGAGGTGTTCATAGAGCGGTGGCGGCTCCTGGACGAAGCCGCGTACGGCCCGTACGGCGGGGTCGGCGGGCGGCTTTCCGGCGATGGTCACGTGGCCCGTGTCCGGCGTGGTGAGGCCGGCGAGCACGCGCAGCAGCGTGCTCTTGCCACTGCCGTTCGGGCCGGCGACGCGCACCGCCGTGCCCTCGGGCACGTGGGCGGTGAGGCCGCGCAGGACGTGCCCCTCGCCCCGGTGTACGACGAGGTTCTCGATGCGGATGTCGACGGCGATGTCGGTGGCGTTCACGAAGAGCTCCGGGAAGTCGGGGTTTCGGGTGCGGGGCGTGCCTCGACGGAAGCCGGCCGGAGGTCGCTCCGCGCTGCCCTGCGCACCACCGCCCAACCGGTCCCGAGGGAGAGGACGAGCAGCACCCCGTGCCCCACGTCTCCGCCGGCGCCCACAGCGGCGCCCGCGGTGACCGGCAGGGTGAGGAGCGCGACGAGCAGGCCCTCCGTGACCTCGGCGGCCGGGGCCCGGGTGATCCGGCTCTCGGCGAAGGCCTCGGAGCGGGGCACGAGGAAGTACGTGAGCACGACGGCGCAGCCGGTGGCCGCGGCCACCGCGGCCCACGCGAGGACCGCGCGCG
Organism: Streptomyces sp. NPDC059828; assembly: GCF_042731955.1. Taxonomy (NCBI): domain Bacteria; kingdom Bacillati; phylum Actinomycetota; class Actinomycetes; order Kitasatosporales; family Streptomycetaceae; genus Streptomyces; species Streptomyces sp. NPDC059828. The sequence continues at coordinate 56,913 of NZ_JBHWIW010000012.1, forward strand.
CCCAGCCGGCCGGGCCGTGCACGCCGCACAGTGCCGCGATCCCCAGGGCGAACGGGCCGGTCACCGCCGCCACCGCGACCGATGCGGTGGCGATTTTCGCCGCCACCCAGGCGCCGGCGGCCCGCGGCGCCTGCCGCAGCACGTCCCAGGACTCCCGGTCCGCCTCGATGCCGCAGACCTGCACGACCTCGCCGGTGGTGATCAGTGCGGCGGCCACGAACAGTCCGCCCACGGCGGCGAACGGCAGTTCCCACAGCGGCCCACCGAGCCCGACGACGACCCCCATACATCCGGTGCCCAGCAGCACGCTCAGCCGCTGGAGGCGGGCGAGACCGCCGACCGTCTGCGGGTGTCCGCGCAGGAACCGCAGCCAGGTCACCTGCCTCACCAGGGCGTATGGCGACGAGGACCAGGGCCTCCGCCCGCCCGCCACCGGGCGCGCGGCAGCCGTGTCCCCGAGGCCGGCGTCGCGGCGCACCGTGGCGCGCAGCCGGAGCACTGCCGTCGTGGTCAGGAGGAGCGTGAGCCCGGCGTACGAGGCGGCCACCCACGCCGCCGCCCCGGGGCGGTGGGCGACCGTCCACAGGTGGGGACGGGCGGCGGTGAGCGCCTCCCCGACGATCCGGGCCACATCGGCCTGCGAGGGGCCGTCGCCGCCCGTGAGGGCCCGTACGAAAGGTGCGGTCACGGCACCGACGGCACCGCCGACCACCGCGGAGACGAGCAGGCGCGGCAGGTGAGGGATCCGTACGACCCGGACCATCAGGGCCGTGACCAGGGCGATGTGCAGCGCGACTCCGGTCACGGCCGCGCCCGCGCAGTGCAGCAGGAACACCGGCAGCAGCCGGCGGCCCTCCGCGCCCGCCGCCAGCCAGGGGGCGCCGACGGCGGTCGCGGCGGTCAGCACCAGGGCGGCGATCCCGGTGGCGGGGACGACGAGCCGGGCGGTGACGAGCTGGGCGCGGGACACCGGGAGCGTGCGCAGGACGCTCGCGTCGGGCGGGCTGACCAGGGCGCGGGCCTTGGCCGGTTCGGCGGTCAGGACCTGGTGCAGGAACCACACCACGACCGGCGTCCACGTCCAGGCCGCCAGCTCGGTGCGCACGGCGGGCCCGGGCGGGGCCAGCGCGCCCAGGGTGCGCCCGACGACGGTCAGGGTGCCGAGCGTGGCGGCGGCCCCGGCGCCGACGACCATCCAGGCCGCCTTGCGCCGGCGCCGTGCGGAAGGGCGCGCGCCGACGAGGAGGTTGAGCCGTCGGCGGGTGTCGGCGAGGCAGAGCGCGGCCACGGTACGGGGCCAGGCCGGGGACCCCGGAGCCGTACGGCTCACGAGGCGGCGCCGGCGCGTGCCGCCGTCCCGCCGAAGCGCTGCGCGGGGCACAGCAGGGTCGCCGGGACGACCAGGGCTATGAACAGCCCGGCGAGCAGCTTCGGCGCGGACGCGGTCGGCAGGTACAGGCCGAGGATGCCGAGCGGCGCCCACCACAGCACACCGCCCACGATCATCGCGACGCTGCCCCAGCGGGCGATGGCGACGAGCAGGCCGAGCGCGAGCAGCACGACCCCGCTCAGTAGCCAGACGACGCTGATGAGTTGGAGGACGTCCATGACGTTCCCCGGCTCCCCGCGCAGGTCGGGGGAGGCCGTCACGGCCCGCCTGGTCTCGTCCGTCGTGACCCGGAAGACCACGCAGTACGCGATCGCGCAGGCCCCGGCCGCTGCGGCGAGCACCCCGCCTGCGATCCGCACCCCCGGCCGGGAGACGCCGTCGACCACCACCGTCCGGCAACGCAGCAGGAACTGGATCACCTTGGGGTTCGCCAGGGTGCCGAAGAGGAGGCGGTGCAGCATTTTTCTCCGAAACGCGGATGGTGATGGTGGGGGGAGACGGGGGCCGGGGCGGAACAGGCCGGGGCAGGTCAGGCGGGAAGGGCGCGGAGCGCGATCGCGTACAGCGCGGTGATCCCGACCGCGACGGTCGCGGCGCGAGGCCAGGAGGCCCCGACGGTGCGGCCGGTCAGCAGCAGGGCGCAGGGCAGCAGCGGCAGCCAGGCGTCGAGATGGGTCACGGACGGCACGGCCCACGCGGTCGAACCGCCCGTGACGAGCCGGGTCAGGGTCCAGCCGGTGAGCTTGGCGAGTACGAAGCCGATCCAGCCGAGTGTGAACGCGCGCCGCAGGTCGGTGAATTCGCCGCGCGCCCCGCCGGTCGGGAGCGGGTGCCGCTCACCGGGCAGGGGCAGTGGCAGGTGGCGTACGGCGAGCGCGCAGAGGACGCCTATGAGGACGCCGAGGACGCCGAGCGTCACGATGTTGGCGAGCGCGCTGGTCGTCCACGCGATGCCCGTTCCGATCCCGATCGCCCCGTCGGGCACGGGCCCGACGCGGTCGAGGACGCGCTCCCGTATCTCGCCCCAGAGGGGGACGCCGAAGCCGAGGATGGCCGCAACGAGGGCGCAGACACCGAGGGCGTGGAGGCGCCGGCTCGGGAGGCGGGCGCCGCCGGGTACTCGACTGCCTCCGTGGGCGGGGGCGGTGTCGCCGTCGCCCCGGTAGCTCGGCAGCCCGCCCGGGCTGCCCGTCTCGCTTGCCGCCCTCACCTTGTCCGTATCCCGTGCAGTTGTGCTCACGTACTCACCCACGTCTCGATTCCCGCCGCCACGACCAATCCCGCCACCGCCACACCCCACAGCCGGCAGGCGTCCGGAAACCCCGCCCGCGCGAGCAGTCCGGCCCCCGTCGCCCGTCCCGTGAGTCCGGCGCGCGCCCAGCCCACCAGCGGCACGAGGCCGGCCGCTGCGGCTAGCGCGAGGCAGGCTAGCTCCAGGGGCATGTGCGGCAGCAGGTGCCGTACGACGCCGCCCGCGCCGAGGACGGCGCTGCCCTGGCCCCAGTAGTAACCGGCGAGGACGCCGGTCAGGAGGGTCAGCGGGATCGTCATCACGCCGAGCGTGAGGACACCGAGGAAGAGGGCTGCGGAGACGCCGACGTTCCGCGCGAGGATCTCCGCGAACAGATTCCAGTCACCGTTCTTCGGGGCGAGGCTCACCCCGGTGGGGTCGGTGGGCGCCCAGTGCCAGCCCGCGCCGAACGCGGCGGACCACAGCAGGGTGCCGCACACCACGGCGGGCCACTGCCTCCGGAAGAGCCCACTGGTCGTCGTCTCCATGTACTTCTCGCGCCTGCCTGCCCGTCCGCCCTGTCTACCTGCCTGCCCGGGTGTCCGCCCACCGGCCCGCCGGCCCCTGCGAACGGGGCCGGCGGTCACGGTGTGGGGTGGTGTCGGCTCTTAGGCGATGACGGCCTTCTTGCCGCCCTTCTTGATGGCCTGCTTGACGCCCCAGATCACGATGGAGCCAACGGCGAGACCGCCGGAGACCAGGCCGATGGCGGAGGCCACGTCCATGCCGGTCATGATCGCCTGGTAGGCGGTGGAGGCCGAGTCCTTGCTCATGTTCAGGGCGCTCTTCAGGAAGAAGGGGGTCGCGGTGGCCGCGACCATGAAGGCGCCGAGGACGGTGGCCGTGACGGCGGCGGCGGACAGCGGACGGCGGGTTGCCGAGCGGTTCATGAAGAGTGTTCCTTCGCGTTCGTTCATTACGATCGGAGGGTGTGCCCGCCCCGATTGGCGCGGGGCGGGCACACCGTCCGGCCCGGCGTCACGCCGAGCCGTGTTGATCATGGTCGGCGGCGAACGGCTCCCGTACTGCCTGTCAGCGGGTCCGTTCGGGAGTTACCGGAGCGTAGCTAGGGCGAATGTGTACATGACGGGCGGAATCCGGCTGGGGGGCATGGGGAGCCTGCCTGACATGCAGCCAAATACTTTGAGGTAACTTGACCCCGACCACGCTTGACGTCCAGTCGATCCAGTTCTCGGGGGAACCGTGTTGCATGTGTCGATTGCCCACCACCATCCGCTGATCCGTGAGGCGCTCGCGCAATCCCTCGCGAGACGGGGCGAGTTCACGGTCGCAAGCCATGGCGACGTGGACGAGGTGCTCACCTGGGTACGGGGCGGGCGGCGGTCGGTCGTGCTCGCCTCCCGCAACCTGCCCGGGGTCGGCCAGCTGCTCTCCACACTGAAGGGCGGCGAGGCATCGTCGGGCGGTCCGGGTGTCCCGGTGGCGCTGCTCGGCGAAGCCGGCGCCGCGCGTCCCGCCGCGGCCGGTCTGCCGCCGGGCGCCTCCGGCTACCTCCCCGAGGACGCCGACACGAGCGCCCTCTCGCACGCCGTGCACACCCTCGCCTCGGGCGCGGCTGTGCTGCCCGCCTCCTGGATCCGCCACACCGGCGCCGCGGCCATCCGCGCGGAGACCCGCGAGCCGGGCGTCCCGCTGCCGCTCTCCCTGCGCGAGCGCGAGGTGCTCGTGCTGCTCGGCCGGGGCCTCACCAACCAGCAGATTGGGAAGCGGCTCGGCCTCGGCGCCGGCACCGTGAAGTCGTACATCAGCGCCGTCTACACCAAGTGCGGCGTCGACAACCGCGTCCAGGCCGCCCTCTTCGCCCACGGCATCGAGGTCCTCGCCGCCTGACCCCGGCCCCGTCCCGCGTCGCCCCGGCCCCACTCCACCTGCCCCGCCCGGACCGCCTTTCCGCGCCCGGGCGGGACGGCGCAGCGGGCGACCGGTCGCACACACGCGGAAGGGCCGGACCGCTTTCGCGATCCGGCCCTTCCGGCTGGGACCCACGACCTACCGACTGCGCGGCCGATGCGTTCACGGATCTGTCGGCCGCGATCGCGGCGGAGTTGGGGACCGGAGACATCGGCGGCGTCGTCATCACCCAGGGCACCGACACCATCGAGGAGACCGTCTTCCTCCTCGACCTTCACCACGGCAACGAACATGTGAGGCTGACCCAGGAACTCGCGAGTACTCCGATTGCCGAACGTATCGAGCACGCCGACCGGATGTGGGACCGAAAAACCGTATGCCGGGACGTCTACCGGCCGGTAAAGGGCGAGCTTGAGCCATGGCGCCGGGCCTGGACTGTTGCATGTATTGCGGCAATCACATGGCCGACACGGTCGACCACTTCGTTCCCAAGTCTCGGTGCCGCGCTCCGGACGTTCCACCGGCTGAACCTTCTGCTCGCCTGTTCCACCTGCGACTCTCGAGGAAGGGCCAGTGGGCGATTGACGTGTGTGGGCTCAATGAGGGGAAGCGTCGCCGGGCGCGGGAGCGTGCCTGGCAGAACCTGGGTGGCGACCTGAAGGAGTGGGCACGTGCACGGGATGAGGGTCGACCGGACGACATGCGCCACTACGTCTGGTGCATGCGCGACCAGCCCTTCGCTGATGTCTGCTACGCGGCCCTGCACAAGGCCGTCTCCGTAAACGCCGACGCCAACCTCGTTGATGCGGACCCTCACGTCCGTGCTCTGCTGAGAGACGAGGAGCTGTGTGCGCTCCTCCTTCAGTGAGGGAGCGCACACGGTGGTGGCTCACGTTGGTCAGCGTGGGCCTCATGAACCATGCGCAGTGAGCGGCCACAGGGCTGACCCCAGACCAGGAGTGAACGGCAGCTGAGACCAGAGCTGAGACCACGCACGACGAAGGGCCCCACCGCGAACGGTGGGGCCCTTCGACATCGTGCCCGGTGAGGCACTGGCGGAGGATACGAGATTCGAACTCGTGAGGGGTTGCCCCCAACACGCTTTCCAAGCGTGCGCCCTAGGCCTCTAGGCGAATCCTCCGTCGAGAACATTACATGACGCTGAGGAGTGCTAGCGAACTCGTTCCTACCCCCGCCATCAGGTACTCTGTGCGGAGCCCCTCACGTGGCGCTAACTGACTGAACTCCCCCAGGGCCGGAAGGCAGCAAGGGTAGGTCGGCTCTGGCGGGTGCGTGGGGGGCGTTTGCGTGCCCGGTGAAGGTTGGGGCGCTCGGCAGGAGCGGTGCGGGTGTCCAGCGGCGGGGTCGGATGTCGGTGGGCCCCGATAACCTCGTAGGCGTGTCGTCCCTTGCGCTGTACCGCCGCTACCGTCCCGAGTCCTTCGCCGAGGTCATCGGGCAGGAGCATGTCACCGACCCGTTGCAGCAGGCGCTGCGCAACAACCGGGTCAATCACGCGTACCTGTTCAGCGGGCCGCGCGGGTGCGGCAAGACGACCAGTGCCCGCATCCTCGCGCGCTGTCTGAACTGCGCGCAGGGGCCCACGCCGACCCCCTGCGGGGAGTGCCAGTCGTGCCGGGACCTCGCGCGGAACGGACCGGGGTCGATCGATGTCATCGAGATCGACGCCGCTTCGCACGGTGGTGTGGACGACGCCCGTGAGCTGCGTGAGAAGGCCTTCTTCGGACCGGCGGCCAGCCGGTACAAGATCTACATCATCGACGAGGCCCACATGGTCACGCCGGCGGGGTTCAACGCCCTGCTGAAAGTGGTCGAGGAGCCTCCGGAGCACCTCAAGTTCATCTTCGCCACCACCGAGCCCGAGAAGGTCATCGGGACCATCCGGTCCAGGACGCACCACTATCCGTTCCGCCTCGTGCCACCCGGGACGCTCAGGGAGTATCTGGGCGAGGTCTGCGGCCGTGAGGGCATTCCCGTCGAGGACGGGGTGCTGCCCCTGGTCGTGCGGGCCGGGGCGGGGTCCGTGCGTGACTCGATGTCCGTGATGGACCAACTGCTCGCCGGTGCCGCCGACGACGGTGTGACGTATGGCATGGCGACGGCCCTGCTCGGTTACACGGACGGGGCGCTGCTGGACTCCGTTGTGGACGCGTTCGCGGCGGGGGACGGGGCCGCGGCGTTCGAGGTGGTCGACCGGGTCATCGAGGGCGGCAACGATCCGCGCCGGTTCGTCGCCGATCTGCTGGAGCGCCTGCGCGACCTGGTGATCCTCGCGGCGGTGCCGGACGCGGCCGGGAAGGGTCTCATCGACGCGCCCGTGGACGTGGTCGAACGGATGCAGGCCCAGGCCCAGGTCTTCGGTGCCGCCGAGCTCAGCAGGGCGGCGGACCTTGTCAACGCGGGGCTGACCGAGATGCGCGGGGCGACCTCGCCGAGGCTTCAGCTCGAGCTGATCTGCGCCCGGGTGCTGCTGCCCGCCGCCTTCGACGACGAGCGTTCGCTCCAGGCGCGGCTCGACCGGTTGGAGCGCGGCGTCTCCTTCCCCGCGGCCGGACAGGCGCCCGCAGTCGGATACGTACCGGCCACCGACGCCCACATGCCAGCCGGCCCGCACGGTCCGTCCGGTCAGGGTGGCGGCGCGGCCGCTGCGCGTGCTGCCGTTCGCGGGCCTGTCGCGGAGCCGCAGTCGCAGTCGATGCCGTCCCCGACGCCGTCCCCGACGCCGATGCCGTCCCCGACGCCGACGCCGACGCCGTCCGCGCCGGTCGCCTCCGCGCCGCCTGTCGTACCCGACGAGCCTGACGCGGCACATGATCAGCCCACGCCGCCGGCGCCCGAGTCCGGCGCTCCCCGGCCGGGTGCCTGGCCGGGTGGTGGCTCCGGCCCCGCGCCCGTGCCCCCGTCGGCGCCCTCGTCGCCCGCGTCCGCGCAGCGGCCCGGTGCCTGGCCATCCGCTGCCGCGCCCGGCCAGGGGCGGTCTGCCCCGGTCGAGCCGGCCGCCGCCGATCCCGCTGCCGTCCCCGCGCCCGCCCCGGTTCCGGCGAGCACCACCGTCTCGCCAGGAGCGGCCCAAGGCGCCGCCCAGGTGCGCAACATGTGGCCCGCCATCCTGGAGGCCGTCAAGAACCGCCGCCGCTTCACCTGGATCCTGCTCAGTCAGAACGCCCAGGTCGCGGGGTTCGACGGCGCCACGCTCCAGATCGGCTTCATCAACGCGGGCGCCCGGGACAACTTCGCGAGCAGCGGCAGCGAGGAGGTGCTCCGCCAGGCGCTGGCCGAGCAGTTCAACGTCCAGTGGAAGATCGAGGCGATCATCGATCCGTCCGGTGGTGCGGGCCCGTCCCCGGGCTCCGGTCCCGGTGGGGGCGGGGGCTACGGCGGCCGTCCCGGGCCCGGCCAGCCGTCGGCGCCGTCGGCGTCCGCGGTCTCCTATGCCGCACAGCCGCCCTCCGCTCCTGCGCCCGCATCCGCTCAGCCGCCGCGCCCGGAGCAGTCGGCGCCGTCGCCCGCCCCCGAGACGCCGCGCCCCGCGGACGCCGGGCCCGTGCGCCCGCCGGCTGTGGCGCTGGAGGACGACATCCCGGAGGAGGACGATCCGGACCTCGTGGACTCCGCACTCTCCGGTCACGATCTGATCGTCCGAGAGCTCGGTGCCACGGTCGTGGAGGAATACACAAACGAGTAAGGGTGGCCGCTTGGGCGGCCCGCACAAGGCCGACCTCGGCCCGCGGGCTACCCTGGCTGCCGTGAAGGTCCTCGTCATCGGCGGCGGCGCCCGCGAACACGCCCTGTGCCGCTCACTCTCTCTCGACCCCGACGTCACCGCTCTGCACTGCGCGCCCGGCAATGCCGGTATCGCCGAGGTCGCCGAGCTGCACCCGGTGGACGCCCTCGACGGCGACGCCGTGGTCGCGCTCGCCACCGGTCTGGAAGCCGACCTCGTCGTCGTCGGGCCCGAGGCCCCGCTCGTGGCCGGTGTCGCCGACGCCGTGCGCGCGGCCGGGATCGCCTGCTTCGGCCCGTCCCGGGAGGCCGCCCGGATCGAGGGCTCCAAGGCATTCGCCAAGGAGATCATGGCCGCGGCGAACGTACCCACGGCCCGCTCGTACATCTGCACCAGCCCGGAGGAGGTGGACGAGGCGCTGGACGCCTTCGGCCCCCCGTACGTGGTCAAGGACGACGGGCTGGCGGCCGGCAAGGGCGTCGTGGTGACCGAGGACGTGGCCGCGGCGCGCGAGCACGCGCTCGCCTGCGGACGGGTGGTCATCGAGGAGTACCTCGACGGCCCCGAGGTCTCCCTCTTCGCCGTCACGGACGGCGAGACCGTGCTGCCCCTCCAGCCCGCCCAGGACTTCAAGCGGGCACTCGACGACGACCAGGGGCCGAACACCGGTGGCATGGGGGCGTACTCCCCGCTGCCCTGGGCCGACCCGAAGCTGGTCGAGGACGTCATGGAGAACGTGCTCCAGCCGACGGTGGACGAGATGCACCGGCGCGGCACCCCCTTCTCCGGGCTGCTGTACGCGGGTCTCGCGATCACCAGCCGGGGCGTACGGGTGATCGAGTTCAACGCCCGCTTCGGTGACCCCGAGACCCAGGTGGTCCTGGCCCGCCTCAAGACCCCGCTCGCGGGCCTTCTGCTGAGTGCGGCGCGGGGCACCCTCGAGAACGAGCCACCGCTCAAGTGGCGCGACGACGCCGCCGTCACCGTGGTCGTCGCCTCGCACAACTACCCGGGTACGCCGCGCACCGGTGACCCGATCGAGGGACTGGCGGAGGTCGCAGGGCAGGACGCCCCACACGCCTACGTGCTGCACGCCGGCACCAGGAACGACGGCGGGACGGTCGTCAGTGCCGGTGGCCGTGTGCTGTCGGTGACCGCGACCGGCGAGGATCTCGCGCAGGCCCGGGAGCGTGCCTATGAGGCAGTCGGCCGTATCCGGCTTGACGGTTCACAGCACCGTACGGACATCGCCCGCAAGGCCGCGGGGGAGTGAACCCTAAGGGCCCGCGGGTAGCGGAAGGGGAGTGAACCCACAGCTCCTTCGGGCCGTCATTCCCTTTGCCCAAGGCCATTCCATCGAGTGATGGCTCGGCCATCCGGATGACGGCCGCCGCGGCCCCAACTAGGGTGCGGCGCAGGTGTTCCGGCACTTGGCCCACCGGCATTGCGATGTCGGTGGCGGGTGCCACAGTGGGGTCGTGACCTACACCGCCGCAGGGCTGAGGGGCAGAGGGGGTGAGTCCGGCCGTGTCCGGAACCGGTATCGGTGAGGAGGCGGGCGCGCAGGTCGCCCGTTCCCGGGCCCTTGCTGTGCTGCGCGTCCGCAGCAGGGCACTGGCCCTGGCGCTGCTGCCAGCGGCAGCCGCCGTCGTGCTGCTGGCCGGGGAGGCCACGGGCACCATCGGGGGCGGCAGCGGCTGGGATGCCGCGCGCTGGGCGGTGACGTCGGCCGCGGTCGTGGTGCTGCTGTTCGCGGCGGCCGTGGCGCTGGTGATCGCCCGGGCGAGGCCGGCCGTCAGCCCCACGGTGGAGCTGTCCGAGAGGTCGGCCCCCGATCTGTACCGGCTGGTGGAGGAGCTCGCCGACCGGCTGGACGTTCCCGTGCCGTCCGCGATAGCCCTCACACCGGACTGCGACAGCTGGCTCGAGGACCGGACCCACCCCGCGACCCGGCCGAAATCCCCGACGGTGCCGGACCAGGGCCACGGCACGGGTGCGGGCACGTTCATGTCGCAGGCGATATCGGGCGGCGCCCAGCGCACCTCCACCCCGCCCGTGCTGGTGATCGGCTCGCCCTTCCTGTGGTGGATGCGGGTCGCCGAGCTGAGGGCCGTGCTGGCCCCGGTCGTCGCGGGCACGGGGCCGTCCGCCCACCCCGACATAGCCGCGGCCCGCCGCTTCATCCGTGGCCTTGACGCCGCTGTCGGGGCCGCTGCCCGGCCGGGACTCGGTCTGGTCCGCGGGCCCGCGCTCGGCCTCGCGGGCCGTATCGCCCGGATTCTGCTGCGCGGCTGCCGGGTGCACGCCGCCGAGATGGAACGCGCGGTCGCCGCAGCGGCGTCCGCGCGTGCACAGGCTGTGGACTACGGTCTGCGCATCGTGGCGCAGGAGCAGGTCGGCCTCGCCTACGCGGGCTGGGACCGGCTGCTGACGCGGGTGGCGCTGCCCGCCTGGCGGATGGGGCGCTGGCCGTCCCGGCTCGACGCCGGGGTGGTCTCCGCGCTGACCGAGCTGTCCCGCCGCGACCGGCTGGCCGAGGGCTTCACCTCCCGACTGGGCGAACGTCCCGCGTGCGATCTGCTGGAGGAGCCGGGCGCCGTCGACGAGGCCGCTTCCCTGCTCGCCGCGCGGCTCTTCCACGGGTGCCCGGGCGAGAGCGGAGCCGACTGGGCGCCGGTGGACTGGCAGGCGTATCCGGAAGAGGTCGTGGACCGTAAGTGGCGTACGGAAGCGGCCAGGCTCCACCGTGTCCTGGACGCCATGGGCGTCCGGCCCGCCGCCGCGCCCGCGGGGCCGAACCTCGCCCGGGTGATGGACTACCTCTGCGCCGCAGGGCCGTCCACTGCGGGGCCGTCCACAGACGGCCCGGTCGTGTCCATGGAGCCGGAGGCGGACTCCGGCCATGGCAGCGCACTCGCTGCCGGGATCAGTGCGGCGGTCGCCCGCGAGGAGGCGGCACGCGAGCGGACCGCGGAGGCCACCGGATCCGCGGGCCCGCCGGGATGCACGGCCACCGGCACCGAGGCGCTGAGCGGCGACACCCCGCACGTCTGGGTCACGGAACCCCTGCCGCTCTTCCCGCTCCAGCCACCGCGCACCGCCCGCGAACTGCTCGCGGACCACGTCATCGCCATGGTCTGCTGCGCGGCCGTCGACACCGCCGGTGCGGCGCCGGGACTCGACTGGCTCGACGGCCCCGCCCTCCTCGTCGGCGGTGTGCGCAGCGCCGACCTGGGCGGCCGAGTGCTCAGTCTGGTCGAGGACGGTGACCCCGAGCCGCTGCGCGACTGGTTCACGGCGGTGGGCGTCCGCCCGGAGAAGCCCATCCGGCTCGTGTGACGGTGCGGCCGGGGCGGTCGGACGGCACAGCTGGGAATGGCGCATTCCGTTCACGTAAATTCGCGACGAACGGTGACGGAGTGCGTGCGTTATGTGATGTGCTGGGGAATGGCGCCGCCGGAAGCAGTGAAGCCAGGGCGGCGGCCAGTGCAATCCATCAGAACAGTGGTCGGAGGAGGGGCGTGACATGGGGGCGGAGCAGATCCGGCGCTGGGAATCAGGCGCCCTCGCACATGCCGTCTCCGATCCCTTCGGACAGGGGCCGCTGCCCTGGCTGCGGGGTAGTGAGCAGTACTTCGACGACACCGGCCAGGTCGTCCCCTGGTACGCGGATCCCGACCCGGGCCGGGGAGGCGGCACCCGGGGCCGTCCCCGCACCGCCGATGACGTGCGCCGCCAGATCAAGGGCTTCGCCTCCAGCGGGGCGGTCGCCCCCGGTGAGGCCATCGACTTCCATGTGACGGTCAACCCGCCGCAGCAGTTCTCCGTCGACGTCTACCGCATCGGCCACTACGGCGGCGACGGCGCATCCAAGATCACCACGAGTCCGCGGCTCTCCGGCATCGTCCAGCCGGCACCGCTCACCGCCGAACGCACGGTCTCCTGCCACCACTGGTGGCTCTCCTGGCGGCTCCAGGTCCCTTCGTACTGGTCGATCGGGGCCTACGTGGCCGTGCTCACCACCGCGGACGGCTACCGCTCGCACATCCCCTTCACCGTGCGGGACGACCATCCGGCCGATCTGCTGCTGCTGCTCCCGGACATCACCTGGCAGGCGTACAACCTCTATCCGGAGGACGGCAGGACCGGCGCCAGCCTCTACCACGCCTGGGACGAACACGGCCGGCTGCTCGGCGAGGAGGACGCCGCGATCACCGTGTCCTTCGACCGCCCCTACGCGGGCGCCGGCCTGCCCCTCCATGTCGGGCACGCCTACGACTTCATCCGCTGGGCCGAGCGCTACGGCTACCACCTCGCTTACGCCGACACCCGGGACCTGCACGCGGGCCGGGTCGACCCCACCCGCTACCGGGGTCTGGTGTTCCCCGGCCATGACGAGTACTGGTCGGCGTCCATGCGCCGCACCGTCGAGTCCGCCCGAGACCACGGCACGTCCCTGGTGTTCCTCTCCGCCAACACCATGTACTGGCAGGTCGAGCTGGGCCCGTCCGCCTCGGGCGTTCCCGACCGCCTGCTCACCTGCCGCAAGCGTCGCGGCCCCGGCCGACCCGCCCTCTGGCGCGAGGCCGGCCGTGCGGAGCAGCAACTCCTCGGGATCCAGTACGCCGGCCGAGTCCCCGAACCACACCCCCTGGTGGTGCGGAACGCGGAGCACTGGCTCTGGGAGGCCACCGGAGCGGGCGAAGGCGACGAGATCACCGGTCTGGTCGCGGGCGAGGCCGATCGGTACTTCCCCCGCACCGCGCTCCCCGAGCACCAGGGCCGCATCCTGCTGGCCCACTCCCCCTACCAGGACGGGGAGGGTGTGATCCGGCACCAGGAGACCTCCCTCTACCGCGCCCCCTCCGGCGCCTGGGTCTTCGCCTCGGGCACCTTCGCCTGGTCCCCGGCGCTCGACCGGCCAGGGCATGTGGATTCCCGGGTCCAGCGCGCGACCGCCAACCTGCTGGACCGGATCTGCAAGCGGGACTGACGCCCCACAGCGCCCTTCCGCGGTGTGGGCCCCGCGTGAGCCGGAATCGAGCACGCCGAGGCGGTGCGGCGCTGACCTGCGTGCCCTGGCTGCACCCGGCCGGGCCGGGTGGGAGACAATCGGGAGGCCTTGGATATAACCACGCGGAGGAACCGTGTCCGGATTCGTAGAAAAGCCCGAGCCGCTTCAGGTCCCGGGGCTGACGCACCTCCACACGGGCAAGGTGCGTGATCTGTACCGCACCGAGGGCGGTGAGCTCGTGATGGTCGCGAGCGACCGGATGTCCGCGTACGACTGGGTGCTGCCGACCGAGATCCCCGACAAGGGGCGGGTCCTCACCCAGCTCTCGCTGTGGTGGTTCGAGCGCCTTGAGGACCTCGTCCCCCACCACGTGCTCTCCACCGACCTTCCGGCCGGGGCGCCCGCCGACTGGGAGGGGCGCACCCTCATGTGCAGGGCCCTGGACATGGTCCCGGTCGAGTGTGTGGCCCGGGGCTATCTCACCGGATCCGGGCTGGTCGAGTACAACGCCACCCGCACCGTCTGCGGTCTCGGCCTCCCCGAGGGGCTCGTGGACGGCTCGGAGCTGCCCGCACCGATCTTCACCCCCGCCACCAAGGCCGCCGTCGGCGACCACGACGAGAACGTCTCGTACGAGGAGGTCGCCCACCAGGTCGGCGTGGAGACCGCCGCGCTGCTGCGCCAGAAGACCCTCGCGGTGTACGGGCGCGCCCGGGATATCGCGCGCGAGCGGGGGATCATCCTCGCGGACACCAAGTTCGAGTTCGGCTTCGCCACCGCGGACGGGGCCGAGCCCGAACTGGTCATCGCCGACGAGGTGCTGACCCCGGACTCCTCACGGTTCTGGCCCGCCGACTCCTGGCAGCCGGGCCGGGCCCAGCCGTCGTACGACAAGCAGTACGTGCGGGACTGGCTCACCTCGCCCGCCTCCGGCTGGGACCGCGAGAGCGAGCAGCCCCCGCCCCCGCTGCCGCAGGAGGTCGTGGACGCGACACGCGCCAAGTACGTGGAGGCATACGAGCTGCTGACCGGCATCCGCTGGTCATAGGTCTCGCCTCGGGGCACGACAAAGCCCCCGGCCCAAGGGGCCGGGGGCTTTGTATCTGAGCGGACGACGAGGCTCGAACTCGCGACCTCAACCTTGGCAAGGTTGCGCTCTACCAACTGAGCTACGTCCGCATGCGCCGTGGCGCGGAAGCCACTATACCCAACCTCGCTGCCGTGCGAGACGCACAGCGGTGTGCCGGTTGCCCGCGCCCAGTTTCGAGGCCGCCGACGACAGATAGTTGCGTACCGTCCCGGGGGACAACGCGGCTCGTGCGGCGATCTCCGCGATGGGCGCACCGTCGGCGGCGAGCTCCAGGACCTCGGCCTCGCGGGCCGTCAGGGGCGAGTCTCCCGCGGAGATGGCGTCGGCGGCCAATTCCGGGTCCACATAGCGGTTTCCGGCCTGGACGGTACGGATGATCTCCGCGAGCCGCTGGGCACTGACGGTCTTGGGGACGAAGCCGCGCACCCCTGCCGCCAGAGCACGCTTCAGATGCCCCGGGCGGCCATGGCTGGTGACGATCATGGTCCGGCATCCGGGCAGCACGGTCCGCAGCTCTGTGGCCACCGTCACACCGTCGGCGCCGGGCATCTGGAGGTCCAGCACCGCGACATCGGGCCGGTGCGCCCGGGCCATGGCGAGGGCCTCCGGGCCGGAGGCCGCCTCCGCCACGACGACCAGGTCGTCCTCGAGGGCGAGCAGGGCGGCGAGGGCTCCCCGGATGAGGTGCTCGTCGTCGGCGAGCAGCACCCGGACACGGTCCTGGCTCACGGTTGTCCTCCCGTCCCGGCTGTCCCGGCTGATTCCGGTGTGCGTACCTTCCGGGGGGCCAGCGGCACCCGCGCGGTGAGACGGAATCCGTCCCGTCCCGCGCGGCTCGCGTCCAGCGTGCCGTCCAGCGCGGCCAGCCGCTCACGCAGACCCGCCAGCCCCGTGCCGCCCGGTCCCGGCACCACGGTGTCCCGCGCGCCGTCGTTCTCCACGGTCAGCACCGCGGAACCGTCCCCCACACCCAGCCGGATCGCGCAGTGCTCGGCGTCCCCGTGCCGCAGGACGTTCGTCGTGGCCTCCCGCACCACCCACGCCAGCGCCGACTGGACCTCGACCGGCAGTCCGGCGTCTGGCGGACCGACGTCCCGGGAGTCGATCAGGCAGTCGATACCCGCGGCCGTCAACACACCCCGAGCCCCCTCCAGTTCCGTGGACAGATCCGCCTCGCGATAGCCGCGTACGACATCGCGCACCTCGCGCTGCGACTCACGGGCTATCCGCTGCACCTCCGTCATCTCGGCCAGTGCCTGCTCCGTCGCACCGCGCTGAGCCAGCTGTACGGCCAGCTCGCTCTTGAGGGCGATCACCGCGAGATTGCGGCCCATCACATCGTGCAGATCACGGCCGAAGCGCAGCCGCTCCTCGGCGACCGCCAGCCGGGTCTGAAGCTCCCTCGCACGGTCCAGCTCCCATACGGCGCTCAGCAGCCAGGCGGAGAAGGCGTAGGTGAAGGAGATACCCGTGGCACCCATGAGGGTGCCCACCCCGATGCCGAGGGCCTCGGGAGCAGCGAAGCCGCCCGTACCGGCCGCGGGGGCAGGCAGGGCGAGCGCACACGCGATCGCGGTGGTGACGGTCACGGTGGCCAGGACGAACCAGATCATGTGGCGGACCCGGTTCAGGCACAGCACCAGGGAGGCACAGCCGAAACTGACCAGACCCGTGGTCACGGTGACCACGGTCACCGGTGTGAACTGCACGACGGCCCCGCTCGCCCCCGTCACCAGTACGGTCAGCGTCGAGGTACCGGTCAGCAACCCCAGCGCCGCCGCCGTGCCGAGCGGACGCGGGCGCCGGCCCAGACGCCAGTCCAGGGCGCGGGACGAGAGCACCCCGCTCAGCACCGCGTGGACGCAGACCAGCAGGGTCACCGGCAGACTCACCGGCCAGCGGCCACCCTGGCGCCCCAGCGTGGCCAGCCCGATCGTGAACACCTCGACAAGCACGAAAGTGTGGAACGACCAGCGGGTGTACAGCTCGACCTTGGCCGCATTGCCCCGGCGGTTCCACCAGCCGGTCAGTCGGGACACCGGTTCACCCCTTCCACCCCTCGTCCTGTCCTGGTCCTCGCCAGGGCCCTTCTAGCGTCGTGGCTCCCAGCGGAACCACCGACGCACAGCAAACACCGAGAGCAGAGTCCAGACCAGCACGCTCAGCGCCGCACGCGCCAGCTCCGGAGCATCGGCCCCACCGTGAAGCCCCGCCTCCACGAGCCGTACCACCCCGGTCATCGGCAGCACTTCGCACAGCGGGAGCAGCCTGTCGGGCAGCGTGTCGAGCGGGACGAACAGTCCTGAGCCGAACGCCGAGACCAGGAACAGCGGCGTCGTCGTGAGTTGTGCGCTCTCCACGGTGCGGGTGACCGAGGAGGTGACGGCGGCGAGCGCCGTCATCAGGACGGTGCCCAGCAGCAGTCCCGCCACCAGCAGTTCGGGCCGCTGCGGCGGATCCGTGTCGAGCACCACCGCACCCGCGACCACCAGGACCGCGCTCTGGGCTATGGCCAGCACGGCCGCCGGGAGCGCCGTGCCGCCCAGGATCTCCGTATCGGACACCTCGCCCGTGCGCAGTCGTTTGAGCACCAGCTCCTCACGCCGCGCCACGAGGGCGGAGGTGACGTTGAGATACACGACGAGGATCAGCACCATCCCGATCCCTCCGCTCAGCAGCGCGTCCCCGAGCCGTATCCCCGTCCCTTCGAGTGCCTCCGGGGTGAGCGCGGACCGCAGCACCCCCACCATGGCCAGCGGCATCAGCAGGGCGACGAACAGTGCCGTCCTGTTGCGCACGAGCAGAGTCAGCTCGGCGCGGGCGAGCGCGGTCAGCCGTCCGGTCGCCGTGGTGGCGGCGGTAGTGGTGGCGTTCATCGTGCACCTGCCAGTGCTGCTTCGCCCGTGTCCGATCGCGCGATGTCCAGGAAGGCTTCTTCCAGGGTGGCCGAGCGGGCATCAAGCCCTCCCAGCTCCACCCCGGAATCGGCGGCCCAGCTCAGCAGTTCACCGAGGGACTGCTGGAGCCGGTGCGTCCGGATCTCGATGCGCTGCCCTTCGGCCGCGGCGTGCAGCGTGAGCGGCAGCCTTCCTGCCGGGACGTCGTCGGGGAGCAGGAAGCGGATACGGGCCGGGCGTGAGGCCGAGACCTCCGCCGGTGTGCCGGTGGCGACGATCCGGCCCTGGTGCATGATCGCGAGCCGGTCGGCGAGCACTTCCGCCTCCTCCATGTAGTGCGTGGTCAGCAGCACGGTCGTGCCCGTGTCCCGCAGCTCCCGCACCAACCGCCAGGTGTCCTGGCGGCCTTCCGCGTCGAGCCCGGTCGTCGGCTCGTCGAGGAAGAGCACCTCGGGCCGTCCGAGCAGGGCCAGCGCCAGATCGAGACGCCGGCGTTCGCCGCCGGAGAGCTGCTTGACCCGGATGCCCGACCGATGGCCGAGGCCCACGAGTTCAAGAGACTCCCCGGAAGGGCGAGCTCCGCTGGTGCAGCCCGCCCACAGGCGCACGGTCTCGCTGACCGTCAGGTCGGAGGGGAAGCCGCCCTCCTGGAGCATCACCCCGGTCCTGGGCCGTACGGCGGCGCGCTCACGGTACGGGTCATGGCCGAGCACTCGCACGGTGCCGCCGCTCGGCTCGGCCAGCCCTTCGAGCAGCTCGACGGTGGACGTCTTGCCCGCGCCGTTCGTGCCGAGCAGTGCGAACAACTCGCCCCGCGCCACGGAGAAGGTGATTCCGCTCACCGCCTCGAACCCGCCGGCGTAGCTACGGCGCAGCTCACCGGCCTCGATTACGAACCCCTCGGTCGTTGCCATATTCCAAGGCTTCCGCCCGAGCGGGTCGGCCGGCAGTGCGCGCTGTCATCGGGGCTCATGACAAATGTCAGCACTGGCGGTGCTCGCCCGGACAGTTCCTGACCGGAGCGCGGGAAACGTGGGGTGAAGTGCGCACACGACAAAGGCCCCGGTCTGATGACCGGGGCCTTTGTCACCTGAGCGGACGACGAGATTCGAACTCGCGACCCTCACCTTGGCAAGGTGATGCTCTACCAACTGAGCCACGTCCGCAGTGCTCCCGCTTCGGCTTTCACCGGGCGGTGCGTCCACCACTGTACCCGATCCACCGGAGTGGCCGTTACGTGGTGCGGAGCGGGTGACAGGAATTGCACACTGCGCCTTCCCTCTGGAAGAGGGCTGTTCTACTACTGAACTACACCCGCACGCTCCGGGAGGTTTGGCCTGTCGGCCTCGTCTCTCGGCGTGTTCCAGACTCTAGCCCACCTGCGGGGGTGCCGTGCAACTCGGTTCGCGGCGGGTGCCGTTCGGTCGCCGGTCGGGAGTGTTCCCAGCTGCTCGGCCGGCCGCGGCGTGCTCAGCTCGCCTGGCGGAACGCCTCGTACACCCGCTTGGGGATCCGGCCGCGGGCCGGTACCTCCATCTTGTTGGACTGGGCCCAGGCGCGGACGGCCGCGGGGTCCGGCTCCAGAGTGGTGTGCCGGTATTCCTGGCGCGTCTTGCCCGGATACTTCGCCGCCTTGCGTCCAGCAGCCATGTACGGTGCGAGGGCCTTGCGTAGTTTCTTTGCATTGGCGGGATTGAGGTCGATCTCGTACGACTTCCCGTCCAGGCCGAACTTGACCGTTTCCGCTGCTTCTCCGCCGTCGATGTCGTCGGAGAGAGTGACTACTACACGCTGAGCCACGGATATAGGTCCTTTCGTGCGGTTTCGCTGCCGCCTGACCGGATGGTCCGACCTGCTGGACCGGACCGGGGCCGGGCCGGTGCTGACGTGCGGCGATACCGAAGTTTCCGGCTGCGGCGGGGGCGATGCTGCTTTCCGCTGTATTCCTTTGTACAGCCGCCGGTGTCGCATTGTGAAGCCCTGGCAATTGCTTCAGCGTGTCATCCACAATGGGGCTGACGGGTTTTTCTTCGGATTTCCTGCTGGACTTCTCTGCGTCTTCTCTGCGCCTTCCTCGCGTTTTCTCTGCATATCTATGCGCGTAGATTTTCGGGGCGGGTACGCTGAGGGAACCGCCTTCAGCACCACACCACCGGGAGTGCCAGTGGCACGCGTCGTAGTCGACGTCATGCTCAAGCCGGAGATCCTCGACCCGCAGGGCCAGGCTGTGCAGCGTGCACTGCCCCGCCTGGGCTTCGAGGGGATCGCGGACGTACGTCAGGGGAAGCGTTTCGAGCTCGAGGTGGAGGGGCCGGTCGATGACGCCGCCCTCGCCCGCATCCACGAGATGGCCGAAACGTTCCTCGCCAACACCGTCATCGAGGACTTCGTCGTAAAGGTGGAGTCGTGACCGCTCGTATCGGAGTCGTCACCTTCCCTGGCACGCTCGACGACCAGGACGCACTGCGTGCCGTCCGCCTCGCGGGCGCGGAGCCCGTATCGCTGTGGCACCGCGACAAGGACCTCAAGCAGGTCGACGCGGTTGTCCTCGCGGGCGGCTTCTCCTACGGAGACTATCTGCGCGCGGGTGCCATCTCCCGGTTCTCGCCGGTGATGGAGCCCCTCATCGACCAGGCGAAGGCCGGGCTGCCGGTCCTCGGTATCTGCAACGGCTTCCAGATCCTCACCGAGGCCCATCTGCTGCCGGGCGCGATGCTGCGGAACAATCATCTCCACTTCATCTGCCGCGACCAGAAGCTGCGCGTGGAGAACGCGGAGACCGCCTGGACCGCCGACTACGAGCAGGGCCAGGAGATCTCCGTCCCGCTGAAGAACATGGACGGCCGGTACGTCGCCGACGAGCGCACGCTCGACGAGCTGGAGGCAGAGGGCCGGGTCGCGTTCCGCTACATGGACCTGAACCCGAACGGCTCGCTGCGCGACATCGCGGGCATCACCAACGCCGCGGGCAACGTCGTCGGTCTGATGCCGCACCCCGAGCACGCCGTGGAGCCGCTGATCGGCACCGGCGGCACGGACGGCCTCGGTTTCTTCACTTCGATCATCAAGAAGCTGGTTGCCGCATGACCCTCGACACCGTCAAGCACGCCGCCGAGACGCCCGAGACCGAGCAGCCCTGGAAGGAGCTCGGCCTCAAGGAGGACGAGTACACGCGGATCCGCGAGATCCTCGACCGCCGTCCGACCGGCGCCGAGCTGGCGATGTACTCCGTGATGTGGTCCGAGCACTGCTCGTACAAGAGCAGCAAGGTCCATCTGCGCCAGTTCGGCGAGAAGGCGCCCGAGAACGACGCCCTGCTCGTCGGCATCGGCGAGAACGCGGGCGTCGTGGACGTCGGTCAGGGATACGCGGTCACCTTCAAGGTCGAGTCGCACAACCACCCCAGCTATATCGAGCCCTACCAGGGCGCCGCCACCGGCGTCGGCGGCATCGTCCGCGACATCCTCGCCATGGGTGCCCGGCCCGTGGCCGTGATGGACCCGCTGCGTTTCGGCTCCGCCCTCCACACCGACACCAAGCGCGTCCTGCCGGGTGTCGTCGCGGGCATCGGCGGCTACGGCAACTGCCTGGGCCTGCCGAACATCGGCGGCGAGGTCGTCTTCGACCCCTGCTACCAGGGAAACCCGCTGGTCAACGCCCTGTGCGTGGGTGTGATGAAGCACGAGGACATCCACCTTGCGAAGGCCTCCGGTGCCGGCAACAAGGTGATCCTCTACGGCGCCCGCACCGGCGGCGACGGCATCGGCGGCGTGTCCGTGCTCGCCTCCGAGACCTTCGACGACACGAAGCCGGCCAAGCGCCCGGCCGTCCAGGTCGGCGATCCCTTCCAGGAGAAGCTCCTCATCGAGTGCACCCTGGAAGTCTTCAAGGAGAAGCTGGTCGCCGGTATCCAGGACCTCGGCGGCGCGGGCCTGTCCTGCGCCACCTCCGAGCTGGCGAGCGCCGGTTCGGGCGGTATGCGGGTCGAGCTCGACACCGTGCCGCTGCGTGACGCGACCCTCTCGCCCGAGGAGATCCTCATGAGCGAGTCGCAGGAGCGCATGTGCGCGATCGTGGAGCCGAGGTACGTCGACCGCTTCATGGAGATCTGTGAGAAGTGGGATGTCATCGCCACCGTGATCGGTGAGGTGACCGACGGCGAGCGGCTCGAGATCTTCTGGCACGGCGAGCAGATCGTGGACGTACCGCCGCGCACGGTCGCCCACGAGGGTCCGGTGTACGAGCGTCCCTACGCCCGCCCCGACTGGCAGGACGACCTCCAGGCCGACGACGCGGGCAGGCTGCAGCGCCCGGACAGCGGCGAGGAGCTGCGTGAGCAGGTCCTGCGTCTCGTCTCGTCCCCGAACCAGGCCTCGAAGTCCTGGATCACGGACCAGTACGACCGCTTCGTGCAGGGCAACACGGTGCTCTCCCAGCCCGAGGACTCGGGCATGGTCCGGATCGACCCGGACACCAACCTCGGTGTCGCGGTCGCGACGGACGGCAACGGCCGCTACGCGAAGCTCGACCCGTACGCGGGCGCGCAGCTCGCGCTGGCCGAGGCGTACCGCAATGTCGCCGCGACCGGCGCCAAGCCGCTGGCGGTCTCGGACTGCCTGAACTTCGGCTCGCCCGAGGACCCGGCCGTGATGTGGCAGTTCGCCGAGGCCACCCGAGGGCTCGCGGACGCCTGCCAGACCCTCGGCACCCCGGTGACCGGTGGCAATGTCTCGCTCTACAACCAGACGGGCGAGACGGCGATCCACCCGACGCCGGTCGTGGCGGTGCTGGGCGTGATCGACGACGTGACGCGCCGTACGCCGATGGCGTTCGCCGAAGAGGGGCAGCTGCTCTACCTCCTGGGCGACACCCGCGAGGAGTTCGGCGGTTCAGCCTGGTCGCAGGTGGTCCACGGCCATCTCGGAGGACTGCCGCCCAAGGTCGACCTGGAGCGGGAGCGGCTGCTGGCCGAGATCCTGATCTCGGCGTCCCGCGACGGCATGGTCGACGCGGCGCACGACCTGTCCGACGGCGGTCTGGTCCAGGCGGTCACCGAGTCCTGCCTGCGCGGCGGTACGGGTGCGCGGCTGATCGTGCCCGACGGGCTCGACGCGTTCACGTTCCTCTTCAGCGAGTCGGCGGGCCGTGCGGTCGTCTCCGTCCCGCGCAGCGAGGAGCTCCGCTTCACGGACATGTGCGGGGCGCGGGGACTGCCCGCGACCCGGATCGGTGTGGTCGACGGGGACGCGGTGGAGGTGCAGGGAGAGTTCGGCATTCCGCTGAGCGAGCTGCGCACGGCGCACGAGGAGACCATTCCGGGTCTGTTCGCCTGAGCACGTCGGTACGAGGGCTCCCACCGGGACGAGGTCCGGGTGGGAGCCCTCGTCGTATGCCGCGACGACCACACGGCGTATCCCCGCGCCGAGTTGAGCCGAGCCGTGGTGGGCTAGCCTCACGCCATGCCACCGGCCAGGAGACGCACCCGCAGCTACGACCACGCCAAGATCCGCGCCGCGGTGCTCGCGCAGCTCGGTCACGTACGGCAGGCGGTGGCGGCGCTCACCCCCGACGAGCTGGCGGCGCCGACCCGGCTCGGGACCTGGACCGTCCGCGACCTGGCCGTCCATATCGCGCTGGCCACCGGGGCGGTGGCCGGTGCCACCGCCCTCCCGGAGCCGCCGAAGCAGGACTTCGCCCTGCTGGACTGGCCGCTGCGCACCGTCGAACAGGCGGCGGCGATCGACGAGAGCACCCGCGAGACCGCTTCCGCACTCGAAAGCACCGCCCTCCCGGGCACCACCGCCGAGGCCCTCGGCGAGCTGTACGACGGGACCACCAGGGCACTCGCGGACACCCTCGAGGTCAACACCGACGACCGGCTGATCGCCACGCGACGGGGTGCGATGCGGCTCGGCGACCACCTGGTCACGCGTGCCGTGGAACTGATCGTCCACACCGATGATCTGAACGCCGCGACGGGCCGTGACATCCCCCTCGAGCGGCAGGCCATCGCCGCCTGCGTACGGCTGCTCGCGGACACGCTCGCCGTGAAGGCCCCGGGCGGCTCGGTCGAGGTGCGGATCCCGCCGTACGCGGTGGTGCAGTGCGTCGAGGGCCCCCGGCACACCAGGGGGACCCCGCCCAATGTGGTCGAGACCGACCCGCTCACCTGGATCCGGCTTGCGACGGGCCGTACCGGCTGGGACGAGGCGCTCGCCGCCGCCCGGGTGACCGCCAGCGGGGAACGTGCCGACATTTCCGGGCTGCTGCCCCTTCTTGCCTGAGGGAACCGCTGTCACAGCTGTACCGTCGGACCGACATGCGAACCAAGCTGATCGTTCCCGGTACGGCCGTGCTGACCCTGACCGCCGTCCTCACGCTGACCGCCTGCGGTACTGAGCAGGGGCCGGGCAGCGGGGGCGCATCCGACGTGCGGCCCGCGGCGTCCTTCACCGGTGTGCACTGGTCCGTCGACAGCGTGACCGTCGACGGCAAGAAGACGACCGCCCCCGAAGGCGCTCATGTCCTGATCGGCACCAAGGGCCGTGCCGAGGGCAACTTCGGCTGCAACCACTTCGGCGCCGATGTCACCGTCGACGGCGAAACCATCACCGTCGGTCAGGCCCAGCGGACCGAGATGGGCTGCGCCAAGGACGTCGACGCCTTCGAGCGCACCATGAGCGAGGCATTCTCCGGTGAGCTCAAGGCGAAGCGCTCGGACCGGACTCTCACGCTGACCACGGAGAAGGGCGACACCATCGCCCTGACCGAGCAGCGGCCAGCCCCTCTCGTCGGCACCAAGTGGACCGTCACCTCCCTGCTCACGGGCGACCGGGCCGCCTCACTTCCGGCCGGTACGGAGAAGCGGGCGTACCTCGTGCTGGGCAAGGACGGTTCCGTGCGGGGCAGCCTCGGCTGCAACACCTTCAGCGGTACGGCGAAGGTGTCCGCGTCCGGATCCACGATCACCTTCGGCAGGCTCGCCACCACGCGCAGGATGTGCGCGCCGCCGCAGATGACCCTGGAAGGCGAGCTCGGCAAGGTACTCCAGGGGACGGTCTCGTACGAGCTCGACCACCGGAGCCTGAGCCTCACCGGCACCACCGGGGAGAGCAGCGGCAAGGGAATCTCCGCGACAGCGTCCTGACGAGCGCCTGGCGATCGCTTCGCGACCCCCTGGCGACCGGCGGACGGCTCGCCGGAGGAGTGCGGAGAGTGACATGCGGCACGCCGAAGCTCCCCTAAACGCCCCCCGTAGGACCGCCCAAAGGCTCTATTGAGCGGCTTTCGTACGAATCTACGAGTACTGGGGAGGCCCTTGTGCCCCGTACTCAATTCGGACCAGTGGTCGATCTCGCCTACACTCGGTGCCGTGCCACGTGGTGACGGACGACTCAACCACGACCTGCTCCCCGGCGAGAAGGGCCCCCAGGACGCATGCGGCGTCTTCGGTGTCT
Organism: Streptomyces sp. NPDC059828; assembly: GCF_042731955.1. Classification (NCBI taxonomy): domain Bacteria; kingdom Bacillati; phylum Actinomycetota; class Actinomycetes; order Kitasatosporales; family Streptomycetaceae; genus Streptomyces; species Streptomyces sp. NPDC059828. The sequence continues at coordinate 81,669 of NZ_JBHWIW010000012.1, forward strand.
GGGCTCCGGGTGAAGAGGTCGCCAAGCTCACGTACTTCGGGCTCTACGCCCTCCAACACCGGGGCCAGGAATCCGCGGGTATCGCGGTCAGCAACGGCTCCCAGATCCTCGTCTTCAAGGACATGGGCCTCGTGTCCCAGGTCTTCGACGAGACCTCCCTCGGCTCCCTCAGGGGTCATATCGCGGTCGGACACGCCCGCTACTCGACCACCGGCGCGTCCGTGTGGGAGAACGCGCAGCCCACCTTCCGGGCCACCGCGAACGGCTCCATCGCGCTCGGTCACAACGGCAATCTGGTCAACACGGCGCAGCTCGCCGAGATGGTCGCGGACCTGCCCCGCAGGGACGGCCGCGCCACCCAGGTCGCCGCCACCAACGACACCGACCTCGTCACCGCGCTGCTCGCCGGGCAGACCGACGACAACGGCGAACCGCTCACCATCGAGCAGGCAGCCGCGAAGGTGCTCCCGGAGGTCCGGGGTGCCTTCTCCCTCGTCTTCATGGACGAGCACACCCTCTACGCCGCCCGCGACCCGCAGGGCATCCGCCCGCTCGTCCTGGGCCGTCTCGAGCGCGGCTGGGTGGTCGCGTCCGAGACCGCGGCCCTCGACATCTGCGGTGCGAGCTTCGTCCGCGAGATCGAGCCGGGCGAGATGATCGCGATCGACGAGCAGGGCCTCCGCACCTCGCGATTCGCGGAAGCGAAGCCCAAGGGCTGTGTCTTCGAGTACGTCTATCTGGCCCGCCCCGACACCGAGATCGCCGGGCGCAACGTCTATCTGTCCCGGGTCGAGATGGGCCGCCGCCTGGCCAAGGAAGCGCCTGCCGACGCCGACCTGGTGATAGCGACGCCCGAGTCCGGCACCCCGGCTGCCATCGGTTACGCCGAGGCCTCCGGTATCCCCTACGGCGCGGGACTCGTGAAGAACGCCTACGTCGGCCGGACCTTCATCCAGCCGTCCCAGACCATCCGCCAGCTCGGCATCCGCCTCAAGCTGAACCCGCTCAAGGAGGTCATCCAGGGCAAGCGCCTGGTGGTCGTGGACGACTCGATCGTCCGTGGCAACACCCAGCGCGCGCTGGTCCGGATGCTCCGCGAGGCCGGTGCCGCCGAGGTCCATGTGCGGATCTCCTCGCCACCCGTCAAGTGGCCCTGCTTCTTCGGCATCGACTTCGCGACACGTGCCGAGCTCATCGCCAACGGGATGACCATCGACGAGATCGGTGCCTCGCTCGGCGCCGACTCGCTGTCGTACATCTCCCTCGACGGCATGATCGAGGCGACCACGATCGACAAGCCGAACCTCTGCCGTGCCTGCTTCGACGGCGAGTACCCGATGGAGCTGCCCGACCCCGAACTCCTCGGCAAGCAGCTCCTGGAGACCGAGCTGGCGGGCGGCGCCGACGCCGCCGACGCCCTGCGCCGTCCCTGAGGACCCTTTGGCCTCAGGGCGCTGACGTCCCCGACCAGGCCGGCCCCACACGGGCTCACCAGGCATCCCCATCCAACCGAAAGATCCCAGGCAATGTCTGAGACAGGTGCTTCCTACGCCGCCGCGGGCGTCGACATCGAAGCCGGTGACCGCGCCGTCGAGCTGATGAAGGAGTGGGTCAAGAAGGCCCGGCGCCCCGAGGTGCTCGGTGGCATCGGCGGCTTCGCCGGCCTCTTCGACGCCTCCGCCCTCAAGCGCTATGAGCGCCCGCTGCTGGCCTCCGCCACCGACGGTGTCGGCACCAAGGTCGATCTGGCTCGCCAGATGGGCGTCTACGACAGCATCGGCCATGACCTGGTCGCGATGGTGATGGACGACATCGTCGTCTGCGGCGCCGAGCCGCTGTTCATGACCGACTACATCTGTGTCGGCAAGGTCCACCCCGAGCGCGTGGCCGCGATCGTCAAGGGCATCGCCGAGGGCTGTGTCCTCGCCGGCTGCGCGCTGGTCGGCGGCGAGACCGCCGAGCACCCCGGTCTGCTCGGGCCCGACGACTTCGATGTCGCCGGCGCGGGCACGGGTGTCGTGGAGGCGGACCGGCTGCTGGGCGCGGATCGTATCCGTACGGGGGACGCGGTGATCGCCATGGCGTCCTCCGGCCTTCACTCGAACGGGTACTCGCTCGTCCGGCACGTGGTCTTCGACCGGGCGGGCTGGGCGCTCGACCGGGAGGTCCCGGAGTTCGGCCGCACCCTCGGCGAGGAGCTGCTCGAGCCCACCAAGATCTACTCCCTGGACTGCCTTGCGCTGACGCGTACCACCGAGGTGCACGCCTTCAGCCACATCACGGGCGGCGGCCTCGCGGCCAATCTGGCCCGGGTGGTCCCGGACGGTCTGCACGCGGTCGTCGACCGGTCGACCTGGGTGCCCGCCCCGGTCTTCGAGCTGGTCGGCAGCGCGGGTCAGGTCGAGCGGCTGGAGCTGGAGAAGACGCTGAACATGGGCGTCGGCATGGTCGCCATCGTGCCCGGGGAATCGGTCGACGTGGCGCTGACGACACTCGCCGACCGTGGCGTGGACGCCTGGGTCGCCGGCACGGTCACGGAGCGCGGTGAGCACACCACGGGCGCCGCACTGGTGGGCGACTACGCGAGCTGACGACGCCGGTCACGCGGCCGGGTGACCGGCCCGAACGGCGTGAAAGCGCGAACAGCACGGAAACCCGGTCCAGGGACGAGCCCCGGACCGGGTTTCCGTGTAAGCGTCAAGCGCCGCGGCGCTGCGATGAGGGACCGGACTCGTCCTCGTCCTCGTCCTCGTCATCGTCTTCGTCGTACAGCTCCGCGTAGCGGGCGTACGGGTCGTCGTCTTCCTCGTCATCCTCGAACGGCTCAGCGTTCGGCGGCTGGCTCGAAATCGGACTCGAAGTCGATGCGCCCAGCTCGTTGGCCAGACGCGACAGGTCAGTCCCGCCGCTGTTGTACTTCAGCTGGCGGGCGACCTTCGTCTGCTTGGCCTTGGCCCGGCCGCGCCCCATGGCTCGACCCCCTCGGTGACGGGGCTCGACGGCCCCAGAGTCTTGACACGCGTTCATGATTCGGAACGGGCTCTCCTCAGAGAGACCGGTCCGTAGAGCTTCAACGGTACCTGCTTCCGCGGCCATACGGTACGCCGCCCGCATGACGCGCCAATGCGCAGAACCCGCGAGACGCCCCGTACTCGCTGGTCAACCGTGATTTTAACCCGTTCTCGGCGGTCGACCCGCCGACCGGCGTGAGTCTTCTCTCGCCGGTCGGCGGCGACTGTGCGGGCGGCTGCCCCCGCGATCGTTCCGCGCGGTGTCAACCGCTCCGCGCGAGCCGGACGCAGCGCTATGCGCGGCGCGCCTCCGCCATCCGCTGCTCGGCGATCCGGTCGGCCGCCGCGGCCGGCGGAATACCGTCCGTCTTCGCACGTGCGAATATCGCCAGCGTGGTGTCGAAGATCTTCGCGGCCTTGGCCTTGCAGCGGTCGAAGTCGAAGCCGTGCAGCTCGTCGGCGACCTGGATCACGCCGCCGGCGTTCACCACGTAGTCGGGCGCATAGAGGATGTGGCGGTCGGCCAGATCCTTCTCGACACCCGGGTGCGCGAGCTGGTTGTTGGCCGCGCCGCACACCACCGTCGCCGTGAGCGCGGGCACGGTCTCGTCATTCAGGGCACCGCCGAGCGCGCACGGGGCGTAGATGTCCAGGCCCTCGGTACGGATCAGGGCGTCGGTGTCCTTGACCACCGTGACCTGCGGGAACATTTCGGTGATCCGGCGCAGCGACTCGTCCCGCACATCGGTGACGACCACGTCGGCGCCGTCCTGGACCAGATGTCCGACCAGGTAGTGGCCGACCTTGCCGACGCCCGCGACGCCCACCTTGCGCCCCCGCAGGGTCGGGTCGCCCCACTGGTGCTGCGCGGAGGCGCGCATGCCCTGGAAGACGCCGTAGGCGGTGAGGACAGAGGAGTCGCCGGCGCCGCCGTTCTCCGGGGAGCGGCCGGTGGTCCACTGGTTCGCCCGGGCCACGACGTCCATGTCGGCGACATACGTGCCGACGTCGCAGGCCGTGACGTAGCGGCCGCCGAGCGAGGCGACGAAGCGCCCGTACGCGAGCAGCAGCTCCTCGGTCTTGATCCGCTCGGGGTCGCCTATGATCACGGCCTTGCCGCCACCGTGGTCGAGCCCGGCCATGGCGTTCTTGTACGACATCCCGCGCGAGAGGTTCAGCGCGTCGGCGACGGCCTCGTCCTCGCTGGCGTAGGGGTAGAAGCGCGTACCGCCGAGGGCGGGGCCCAGGGCGGTCGAGTGGATGGCGATAACGGCCTTCAGGCCACTGGCACGGTCCTGGCACAGCACGACTTGCTCGTGGCCGCCCTGGTCCGACCGGAACAGGGTGTGCAGTACGTCGACAGGGGCGCCGGTTACATCGGTCACGGTGGTGACTCCCAAGTACGAAGCGGCGATGGTGGGCCCTTCCCTGGCCGCCCCCTGTGCTTGTGGCCGGGGATGGGTGGGGGAGGGACCGGTTGGGCAAGAGAGTAAGTCCTACGGGTGCGTAGATCCGACCCAGTGCCGAGGATCACCCTCTCCCGGAGTACGCCCGTGTACGAGCGTGGAAGGATCTGCGACATGCCGGCCGTCACCTCTGTGCTCGTTCCGTACGCCGCCTACCTGCGGGTGTACGAGCCCCTGGCGGCGTTCCCCGAGCCCGAGCGGGGCTACTGGGCGCGCTACACCCGCAGCGGGCGGACCCCCACGGCCCAGGACGAACTGCGACGCTCGCTCGCCGACTTGCTGCCCACCCCGCCCGTGCCGGTTCCGGTGCACGAGAGCCCCGACGCGTTTGTGACGGAGGTGGACGGAGTGGTCTGCGTCTGCCCCTGGCGGACCCGGCTGCGGGGCTGGCTGGCACTGATGGAACTGGCGGAGATGTTCCCCGCGCCGGTGCTGGACGCCGTCCTGCCGCCGGTGCTCCGCGGTCAGGCCACCGCGGACTACGAGGCCTGGCGCGAGGGCCATCCCGACGCACGCCCGTGGATCAGGACGGCGGTGTGGCAGGTGCCGGTGCGCTGGTTCTCGCTGTTCGCGGACGAGGAGCGGGAGTACGTGCCGGGCGAGGCGTCGGGAGAGCCGCCGGTGATGCGCTACCGGACGCCGATGGTGCAGGCGCGCCGCAGGCTCGCGCGGGCCCTGAAGACCCTGAGGGAGGCCGTCGACGAGGGCCCGCTCACGGAGGGGCTGGTGGATGTGGGGCGGTGGCTGGAAGAGTTCCACCCGCGCTCCCTGGTCGAGCTCGACTACGGCGGGCTCGTTCACGCCCTGTCCCCGGAGCAGCTCGCCGGTGATCGTTCGGCGGCGGATGTCGCCGAGGGGATCGCCGCCCTGCGGGCCGGAGACGGCGAGGGCGCGGAGGTGGCGTACGGGCGGCTCTCGGAGCGGTGGCGTGCGGTCCGGGATCGCCAGTTCGCGAACTGACGGCCCGACAGTCTCCTATAGCGGTGCAAAACCTCAGATGAGGGCACCTGTCAGGATCTTCGGGTCAAGCGGTCCAATCGCTCCAAGGGTGTGAAGACCCGCAAGAGCGGCAAGACTCACAACACCGGCAAGATTCGCAAGGTTCCCAAGACCGCCAAGGGTGCCAAGACCCCCAAGGGTGACGGACAGCACTAAGTCGTCCCTTGCGTCCATCACCCACCCTCGTGCCAAAATAGGACAAGGAGTCCGGGGAGGGTTCCTTCCATCCGTAAAAGGATGGATTTCTCTGCATTGCACGCTATGGGGGGTCTGATGACTCCTGATCGCTCTGTGACTGATCGTCACTGTGACGTGACTGTCCGTTATGCCATGGTCCATCGGCTTCCGCCGCTGATGAACACCTGAGAGGGCAATTCCATCGGTTTGGCCGACGTGGCTGGACAGATGGTGTAGTTGTAGTGCCGAGGACAAGCCGTTCGTCCTATAACCGACTCGGCCCGCGTCCGCCCATTTCGGGCAACGCGGGTCAAGGTGCAGAATTTAGAGGAAAGAACCGAGAAGGTTCGGTTCTCCCGAGGAGGCCGCTCATGACCGCTCGCACCCCTGATGCCGAGCCGCTGCTGACCCCGGCTGAGGTCGCCACGATGTTCCGCGTGGACCCGAAGACGGTTACGCGCTGGGCCAAGGCTGGCAAGCTCACGTCCATCCGCACTCTTGGTGGACATCGCCGGTACCGCGAGGCAGAGGTCCGCGCACTGCTGGCGGGTATTCCGCAGCAGCGCAGCGAGGCCTGACACCCCGAAAGCCGGGCATAGCCGGGGCCCCCAACCCCGCAGCCCGCAACGAGCTCGACACGGCGGGCGCCTGCCCCAACAGGACTTCGTCGTCGATCGCGCTGGACTCCGCCGGGTCCAGCGCGATCTTTTTTATGGGCGCAAAAACCCGTCGGTAGGCCGTGCAATTGCACATATTAAATCCGCCCGTTGTAGGGGGCGTATAAGGCCACCCGTTGGTAAAACTCGTTCGGTGACTCCCGTCACACGGCGTGGGGGGTCTCCTGTCCGTCCTCGTCGGCGTCCGTGCCGGCCTCCGGGGCTTCTGTGGGCTCCATCGCGAGGCGCAGCAGCCGGTGACAGACGGGACAGTGCCGGGTGAGGTGCCGGTAGCCGGAGACGGCCGACAGGTGGGCGCGCAGCAGCGCCCGGGTCTCGTGCCTCGCTGTGGATGCCGCCATGCGCCACCTCCGCGGTCCGGGGCCGCGTGCCCCTGTCATGTCTGGGTACCGGTGGCAAGTGGCCCCGTCAATACGGCAGAAGGCGCCATGAGGGGTCGGCAGGGGTCGGCAGGGGCTGCGGGCGGTGGGTCGGGAAACGCCAGAAGGCCCGGCACCTGAGGGTGCCGGGCCTTCTGATTACTGCGGTCCTGACGGGATTTGAACCCGCGGCCTCCACCTTGACAGGGTGGCGAGCACTCCAAACTGCTCCACAGGACCAGGTTTCGCAGCCGTTCACTCCTTGGCTGCGAGAGAGACTGTACAGCAGGTCAGAGGGTCCGGTCGAACTCACTCATGGCAACGGCCATGTCACGGCGCCGCCGCGTCGATTGCCTTGACGATGCGCTTGTCCGAAACGGGGTACGCCGTGCCCAGTGCGTGCGCGAAGTAGCTCACGCGCAGTTCCTCGATCATCCAGCGGATGTCCAGCACCTCCTGGGGCACCGGCCGCCCCTTGGGCAGCTGTTCAAGCAGCCAGGCGTACTCGTCCTGCATCTCGTGGACCTTCGCCATGCGCGTGGTGTCCCGCTGCACGGAGGTCGGCATCTGCTGGAGCCGTCGGTCCACCGCGACGAGATAGCGCATCAGGTCGGCAAGCCTCCGCAGCCCCGTGCGGGTGACGAAGCCCGCGGGCATGAGGCCGGCCAGTTGTTCCCGTACGTCCTGAACGTTGTTGATCAGGGTCAGGCTGTTGGTGGCCTTGAGACGCCGCTCACAGGCCTGCCAGGCGGCCAGGATCTGCCCCACCTGGTCCACGGTCCGAACGGTCGTGTCCACGAGGTCCGCCCGCACCGAGTCGAACAGCTTGCGGAAGGCCTCCTCGTCCCAGGCCGGACCGCCGCGCTCGGCGATCAGCCGGTCCGCGGCAGCGGCGGCGCAGTCGTCGAACAGGGCCTGGATGGACCCGTGCGGATTGCGCGAGAGCGCGAGCTTCTGCTGGTTGGTCAGCCGCTCGGAGGCGAACTTCGCCGGATTGACCGGGATGTTCAGCATGATCAGCCGGCGGGTGCCCTGCCACATCGCCTGCGCCTGTTCGGCCTCGGTGTCGAAGAGCCGTACGGACACGCTCTCGCCGGCGTCCACCAGGGCCGGGAAGGCCTTGACGGGCTGGCCGGCGCGGCGGGTCTCGAAGACCTTCGGGAGCGTCCCGAACGTCCAGTCCTTCAGTCCCGTGCGCTCGATCGAGGTGCCGCCCGAGCGCTCGGCCGTGGCCGCGGCGGCCTGGGAGAGCGCCTGCCGGGCCTTGGGCCTCAGCCGGAGCCGCAGGGCTTCCAGGTCCTTGTCCTCGGCGAGGCTGCGGCGGCGCTCGTCGACGATCCGGAAAGTGATCTTCAGATGGTCGGGGACCTTGACGATCTCGAAGTCGTCGGCCGTGACCGGCACACCGACCATGCGCTGCAGCTCCCGCGCCAGTGTCACCGTCAGTGGCTCCTGCAAGGGCACGGCCTTCTCCAGGAAGGCCCTGGCGAAGTTCGGAGCGGGCACGTAGTGGCGGCGTACCGGCTTGGGCAGGGAACGGATCAGCTCGGTGACGACCTCTTCGCGCAGACCCGGGATCTGCCAGTCGAAGCCCTCGTCCGTCACCTGGTTGAGCACCTGGAGCGGGATATGGACGGTGACACCATCGGCGTCCGTACCCGGTTCGAACTGGTAGGTGACCCGGAACTTCAGCTGTCCCTGCCGCCATGAGTCGGGGTAGTCGTCCTTGGTGACCGCCCCGGCCTTCTCGTTGATGAGCATCTCGCGCTCGAAGTCGAGCAGCTCCGGCTGCTCGCGGCGCTCCTGCTTCCACCAGGAGTCGAAATGGGCGCCGGACACCACATGCTCGGGCACCCGCTGGTCGTAGAAGTCGAACAGCGTCTCGTCGTCCACGAGGATGTCGCGGCGGCGGGCCCGGTGCTCAAGCTCCTCCACCTCGGTGAGGAGCCTGCGGTTGTCCGCGTAGAACTTGTGGTGCGTACGCCAGTCGCCCTCGACCAGGGCATGGCGGATGAACAGCTCCCGGCTTGTCTCCGGGTCGATCCGGCCGTAGTTCACCTTGCGCTGGGCGACGATCGGCACGCCGTACAGCGTGACCTTCTCGTACGCCATCACCGCCGCCTGGTCCTTCTCCCAGTGCGGCTCGCTGTAGGTGCGCTTGATCAGATGTCCTGCGAGCGGTTCGATCCACTCGGGCTCGATCCTGGCGTTGACCCGGGCCCAGAGCCGCGAGGTCTCGACCAGCTCGGCGGACATCACGAAACGCGGCGGCTTCTTGAAGAGCGCGGACCCCGGGAAGACGGCGAACTTGGCGCTGCGGGCGCCCAGATACTCGTTCTTCGAGCCGTCCTTGATGTCCTTCATCCCGATGTGGGACAGGAGTCCGGCGAGCAGCGAGACATGCACGGACTGCTCCGGCGCGTCGTCCTCGTTGAGGTGGATGCCCATCTGTTTCGCGACGGTGCGGAGCTGGGCGTAGATGTCCTGCCACTCACGGATCCGCAGGAAGTTCAGGTACTCCTGCTTGCACATGCGGCGGAAGCTGGACGAGCCGCGCTCCTTCTGCTGCTCGCGCACATAGCGCCAGAGGTTGAGGAAGGCGAGGAAGTCGCTGGTCTCGTCCTTGAAGCGGGCGTGCTGCTGGTCGGCCTGCGCCTGCTTGTCGGAGGGGCGTTCGCGCGGGTCCTGGATGGAGAGCGCGGCGGCGATCACCATGACCTCGCGGACACAGCCGTTCTTGTCGGCCTCGAGGACCATCCGGGCCAGCCGGGGGTCGACCGGCAGCTGGGCCAGCTTCCGGCCCATCTGCGTCAGCCGCTTCTTCGGATCCTTCTGCGCCGGGTCCAGCGCGCCCAGCTCCTGGAGCAACTGCACACCGTCGCGGATGTTGCGGTGGTCCGGGGGGTCGATGAAGGGGAACTTCTCGATGTCCCCGAGTCCCGCCGCGGTCATCTGGAGGATGACGGACGCCAGATTGGTACGGAGGATCTCCGCGTCGGTGAACTCCGGCCGGGACAGGAAGTCGTCCTCGCTGTACAGCCGGATGCAGACGCCGTCGGACGTACGGCCGCAGCGGCCCTTGCGCTGGTTGGCGCTGGCCTGGCTGATGGCCTCGATGGGCAGGCGCTGGACCTTGGTGCGATGGCTGTAGCGGGAGATGCGGGCAGTGCCCGGGTCGATCACGTACTTGATGCCGGGCACCGTCAGCGAGGTCTCGGCGACGTTCGTGGCGAGGACGATGCGGCGGCCGGTGTGCGGCTGGAAGACACGGTGCTGCTCGGCGTGCGAGAGACGGGCGTAGAGCGGGAGCACCTCGGTGAAGCGGAGGTTCTTCTTGTTCAGTGCGTCCGCGGTGTCGCGGATCTCGCGCTCACCGGAGAGGAAGACCAGGATGTCGCCCGGACCTTCCTTCTGCAGCTCGGCCGCCGCGTCGCAGATCGCGGTGATCTGGTCGCGGTCGGACTCGTCCGCGTTCTCTTCGTCCCCGTCGAGAAGGGGGCGGTAGCGCACCTCGACCGGATAGGTGCGTCCGCTGACCTCCACGATCGGGGCGTCCCCGAAGTGCCGTGAGAAGCGCTCGGGGTCGATGGTCGCGGAGGTGATGACCACCTTGAGATCCGGGCGCTTCGGCAGCAGCCGGGCCAGATACCCGAGCAGGAAGTCGATGTTGAGGGACCGCTCGTGGGCCTCGTCGATGATGATCGTGTCGTAGGCGCGCAGCTCGCGGTCCGTCTGGATCTCCGCGAGCAGGATGCCGTCCGTCATCAGCTTCACGAAGGTCGCGTCCGGATTCACCTGGTCGGTGAACCTGACCTTCCAGCCCACCGCCTCTCCGAGCGGGCTGCGCAGCTCGTCGGCGACCCGCTCGGCGACCGTGCGGGCCGCGATCCGGCGGGGTTGGGTGTGCCCGATCATTCCGCGCACGCCGCGGCCCAGCTCCAGACAGATCTTGGGGATCTGGGTGGTCTTTCCCGAACCGGTCTCACCCGCGACGATCACGACCTGGTGGTCCCGTATCGCCTCGAGGATCGTGTCCTTCTTCTGACTGACCGGGAGCTGCTCGGGGTAGGACACCCCGGGCACCCGTGCCGCGCGCTCGGCGGTGCGGGCTGCGGACCTGGCGACCTCCGCCGAGATCTCGGCCAGCGCGGTCTGCCGGGCTTCGGGGCTTCGGATACGGCGGGTGCCCTCGAGCCGCCGCCCGAGCCGGTGCGCGTCGCGCAGCGAGATCTCGGCCAGCTGAGTCTGGAGATCGGCGAAGGAAGTAGACATACGGAATCCAGGATCGCACCCGGGCGAGCGGAGTGGCGAACCCATTTCCGACGGTTTCCCGGCGGCGCCCGGGCGGCTGCCGGGTGCACGGAGTGCGGCCCCGTACGATGACGATCACATCAATCCGGACGTACCGGATGTATCGGACTCGGAGGGACCCCGCCGCCATGCCCGATTCCCTGAAGCCCTTCGTGCTCGGTGCCGGGGTGGCCGCGGTCGCGGTGGTGCTCGGTGTCGTCTCGTACACCGCCACCCGCCCCGAGGCGCCCTCGGCGAACTCCGGCGACATCACGGCGGAGTCCACCGCACCCGAGTCCGGGGTCTACCCCGAACTGGAGAAGCTCGCCCGGCGCGCCGCTGGCGACCCCATGGCGCTCGGCCGGACGGACGCGCCCGTGGTCATGATCGAGTACGCCGACTTCAAGTGCGGCTACTGCGCCAAGTTCGCCCGCGACACCCAGCCCGCTCTGGTGAAGCGGTACGTCGACGACGGCACCCTGCGCATCGAGTGGCGCAACTTCCCGGTGTTCGGCGAGGAGTCGGAGAGCGTGGCGCGCGCCTCATGGGCGGCGGGTCAGCAGGGCCGCTTCTGGCAGTTCCACGACGCCGCGTACGCCCCGGAGGCCAAGGAGCAGGGCTTCGGCGCGGAGCGGCTGAAGGAACTCGCGCGGCAGGCGGGTGTGAAGGACCTGGACCGTTTCACGGGCGACGCGGACGGTGAGGCCGCCCGGCAGGCGGTGGTCAGGGACCAGGAGGAGGCTTATGCGCTGGGCGCGACCTCCACGCCGTCGTTCCTGGTCAACGGACGTCCGATCGCCGGGGCGCAGTCGGAGGGGACGTTCGCCGAGGCGATCGACGCGGCGACGGATGCGGCGCGTGAGTCCGCCGACCCCGGGATGGCGGCGGGACCTGACGACCCGAGCCCCGCTCCTCCGAGTGCGACCGCACCGGGCTCGGACGGCCCGAGCCCCGCTCCTCCGAGTGCGACCGCACCGAGCCCGTTCGTGACGCCCGGATCCTCCGCCTCCCGGCAGGAGTCCGGCCGATGACCGGCGTCGGCTATCTCGCCGCCTTCATCGGCGGCCTGCTCGCTCTGCTCAGCCCGTGCAGCGCCCTGCTGCTCCCGGCGTTCTTCGCGTACTCGATCGACACCGCGACCCGGCTCATCGCCCGTACCGGCGTCTTCTACGCGGGCCTGGCGACCACGCTGGTGCCGCTCGGGGCCGCCGGATCGATCGCCGGGCGTCTCTTCTACGGCCACCGCGAGCTGCTGGTCACAGCCGGGGGCTGCCTGATCATCGTGCTCGGCGTGGCCCAGATCCTGGGCCGGGGTTTCGCCCCGCGCCGGCTCGCCGAAGCCAGCGGCCGCATCAGGCCCACGACCGCCCTCTCCGTCTACGCCCTCGGTCTGGTCTACGGACTCGCCGGCTTCTGCGCGGGCCCGATCCTCGGGAGCGTCCTCACCGTGGCGGCCCTCAGCGGCAGCCCCACCTACGGGGGCTTGCTGCTCGCCGTCTACGCCCTCGGGATGGCCGTACCGCTCTTCGCGCTCGCGCTCCTGTGGGAGCGCTGCCGTCTCGGCGAGCGCGGATGGCTGCGTGGCCGCACGATCCGTGTCGCCGGTGGCCGCCTCGGGCTGCATACGACATCCGTGCTGTCCGGACTGTTCTTCATCACCCTGGGCGGCCTCTTCCTCCTCTTCGACGGCATGACCGCACTGCCCGGTCTGCTCCCGGTCGATCTGTCGTACGAGCTGGAGAAATGGGCGGTCGGCGTCGGCCAGGCGGTACCGGACTGGGCTCTGGTCGGCCTGATGGCGCTGACCGCGGGGGCCGTCCCCGCGGTACGCGCCTGGCGTCGGCGCGGCGCGGCTGCCCGACCGAGTGCGTGATGGCCCTGAACGAAGAGGAACGACAACGAGAACACCCCTTCCGAAGTCCTTCGGAAGGGGTGTTCTGCCCTGACGGGCTGCGGTGGCTGGGGCCGGGGTCGAACCGGCGACCTTCCGCTTTTCAGGCGGACGCTCGTACCAACTGAGCTACCCAGCCACGCGGCTCTGACGAGCCGCAGCGGTCCTGACGGGATTTGAACCCGCGGCCTCCACCTTGACAGGGTGGCGAGCACTCCAAACTGCTCCACAGGACCAGAGGTGATGCATTGTGCGAGAGCAAGTCTCGCACACGGTGATGCGTGCCCCCAACGGGATTCGAACCCGTGCTACCGCCTTGAAAGGGCGGCGTCCTGGGCCACTAGACGATGAGGGCTAAGAGGCCCGCCGTGGGCGCTTCGCACCGCGTCGGGGACGTGAGAAGCATATGGGATGCGGGGAGCTATCGCCAAAACGGTTTACGGGGCCGGGCTGCGCGGGGGTGCCGAGGGTCCGGAGCGCGGGGGCGGGGTGGCCACCAGATGCCGGCTGACCTCGGCCGTCGTCAGGCCCAGGCCGCCCAGGGTGATCTCGTCCCAGGCCTGGAGCGCGCGGGTGCCGCGGTCGAGGTAGAGGACGGAGGCGCGCACCTGCTCCGGCTCCTCGTTCTGGACCGCGCGCAGTCCACCGCCGCCCGTGGAGCCCTCGATCTTGAGGCGGGTGCCGAGCGGGAGCTGCTCGTTCTCGCGGTGGTGGACATGACCCGCCAGGGCGAGCGGGACCGCGCCGTCGGTCTCGCGGGCCGCGACCGGGTTGTGGGCGACCGCGATGTCGACGGGTGTGCCCGCGCGCCGCTGGTCACGCAGGGCGGAGGCGAGACGGATACCGGCCATCCGCTCGGCCGGGTCGCCGCCCGGCACCGTGGTGCGGTCGGGCGTGAACTGGGGATCGCCCGTGCCGGCCACCCGCAGACCGCCGACGGTGACCGCGCGGCCCTCGTCGAGCACATGCACGTTCTTGAGGCCCTGGAGGTAGCGCTGGGTGGCGGGCGAGTCGTGATTGCCGCGCACCCAGACGTAGGGCGCGCCGAGATCGGGAATCGGGTCGAGGAAGGCGTTCTCGGCGGCGCTGCCGTGGTCCATCGTGTCCCCGGAGTCGATGATCACGTCGATCTTGTACTGCTCCACCAGCGAGCCGATGATGTGCCAGGCCGCCGGGTTGAGATGGATGTCGGAGACGTGCAGCACGCGGACCGTCCCGGGGTCCGGCTGGTAGACCGGCAGCGTGGAAGTGGCGTCGTACAGCTTGGTGACATTGGTGACCAGCCGTGCCAACTCCTTCTGGTAGACGTCGAATTCGGTGACGATCGAACGGGCGTTGCCGACGACGGAGGGTGCGCTGCTCAGCAGCCCGGAGAACTTCGGTTCGAGAACCGACTTCGGGTTCCAGGTGGCGTACGCGCTGGCGCCGGACGTCGCGAGAAGCGCCAGCGCCAGCCCACCCGCCGCCAGCGCGCGGCGTGGGCGGCGATAGACGGCCAGGCCGAGGGCGGTGGCGCCGGACACGACGGCGACGCAGGACCGCCAGGCCAGCTCGCGGGAGCCGTCCCGCACGTCGTCGGCGACCTCCTGCTGGAGGCCCGACAGCCGCTCGGGGTGCTCGACGAGGGCTTGGGACCGCACAGGGTCCAGACGGTCGACGTCGACATCGAGGCGGATGGGCGCCACATGGGAGTCCAGCTCCAGGGCGCCCAGCGGCGACACGTTGATCTTCGTGCCGCCGGAGAGGGACGGGCGCAGGGTCATGGTCGTGTCCATCGGCCCCACGGGCGCCCGGACCGCCCCGACGATCAGCAGCCCGAGCCAGGCGCCGACCAGCACGAGCGTGACCAGGCCGAGTGCGCGGGCATACGGGTGGGGTGCGGAGTCCGTGGAGAGAAGGCCGGTGCGGAGCTGGTTCCTGTGGTGGTGCCTATGCCGGCTCCTGCGCAGGCCGGGGCGCGGGATACGGGTGACGAAGGCGCGGAGCCGTTCACGAGCGCGAGCCATTGGTCCCGTATGCCCAGGTGCAGGGCCGGGTATGCCGCGTGCCCCGCACCCACCGGCTGCGTGACAATGGCCGGGTGCTGGAGATGACGCGCGAGGAGTTCGAGGAACTGGTCGCCGAGGCCCTGGACCGGATTCCACCGGAGCTGACGCGGCTGATGGACAACGTCGCGGTGTTCGTCGAGGACGAACCGCCCGCCGACGACCCGGAGCTGCTCGGGCTCTATGAGGGCACCCCCCTGACCGACCGCGGCGAGTGGTACGCAGGCGTCCTGCCGGACCGGATCACCATCTACCGGGGGCCGACCCTGCGGATGTGCGAGTCGAGGGAGGACGTGGTGGCCGAGACCGAGGTCACCGTGGTCCATGAGATTGCCCATCACTTCGGCATCGACGACGAACGGCTGCACGCACTGGGGTACGGATGAGCCTCGATCCTGAACGCGGTCGTGGCCCTAAAGGCGGTCGTGGGCCTGAACGCGGTCGTGGTCATGGACACGGTCCCGGTTCCCACCACGATCCCGCCCCCGATGAGCCCGTCGACCCGGATGTCGACCTCCACCAGCCCGCGCAGCGTGCCGAGACCAGCGGTGCCGGGAAGTGGAAGGTGCTCGCCGCCGTCTCCGCGGGCGGGGTCATCGGGGCGTGCGGCCGCTACGGGGTCTCGCTCGCCTGGCCGTCCCCATGGGCGACGCTTGCCGTCAACGTTTCGGGCTGCGCACTCATCGGCGTGCTGATGGTGCTGGTCAGCGAGCACAAGGTGGTCACCTGGGCGCTGGCGAGGCCGTTCCTGGGGGTCGGGGTGCTCGGCGGCTACACCACTTTCTCCAGCTATGTGCTGGACATCGCGACGCTGGCGGACCATCAGAAGGGGCTCATGGCGGCCGGATACGCCGCCGCCACGCTGGCCGGGGCGCTGGGCGCGGTGTGGCTGGCGGCCACGCTGACGCGCAGGGCGCTGGGAGCGGGCGCGGTGGCCCCGTGAACTGGCTGCTGGTGGTGGTCGGCGCGGCCTTCGGGGCGCCGCTGCGGTATTTGACGGACCGTGCGGTGCAGGCGCGGCACGGCTCGGAGTTCCCCTGGGGGACCTTTGCGGTGAACGTCGCCGGGAGCCTGGTGCTGGGTCTGATCGCCGGGGTGTCGGCCGCCGAGGGGCGTTCGTCGGGCGTGTACGCGCTGCTCGGCACCGGGTTCTGCGGGGCGCTGACGACGTATTCGACCTTTTCGTACGAGACGCTCCGGCTGGTCGAACGGGGGCGGTCGCGGTGGGCGGCTGCGAACGTGGGTGCGTCGTTGCTGGTGGGACTGCTTGCGGTGTGGCTGGGTGCGGACCTGGCGGGCGGGCTGGGCCGGTAGGAGGACCGGGCGGGGGCGTGTCCCCCGTGGGGCGTGGGGAGTTGGGCAGGCAGACCGCGATCCCGCGTCCCGGAGGTGCCGCCCATGCGCCAGTTGTCCGCCCCTGGCCGTTGTGCCGTATGGCTCGCCACCGTCCTCGCGGCGGCCACCACCGCGGGGTGCGTCAGCGTGGGCGATGACGGCGGGGCGGCGGCGCCGTCGAAGCCCCCGCAGCCGCGCGGAGCAAATGCCGAGCCGGACGGTGGAGGCGCGGCGTCGGGTGGCGGCGGCGGGCGCTCCCGTACGGGCATGGGTGGCACCAGGCACTCCCGGGACACCGGGGACAAGCACGAAGGCAAGGACGCGGGGGCCGACGGCGGCCCGAGTACGTCCGCGGCTGCACCCACCACGCGCCCCCCGGCCGCGAGCGGGGGCGGGAGCGCCGGGGTCCCGCCCCGAACCCCCGGTCCCCAGGGGCCCACCGGCGCGCCGGACCAACCCGACCCGCCGACGGATCCGACGCCCCCGGCCGGGGAACCGACCACACCGGTGGACCCGACTTCGCCCGGTACGGACCCGGGCCCTACGGAGCAGCCGCCGACCGATCCGCCGACCGAGACGCCTGCGGCGGAAACACAGCTGGGCGAGCTGCGGGAATCGTCCGATGCGTGGTCGGACGGGCCCTACGCGGATCCGTATGCCGAGCCGGAGGCGCGGCTCGGCACCGGGTGACACCCACGAAGCGCGTGCCGGGGTGGTGGCGGGCGGCGGGGTGTGACGAGGGCCGCAACCTCCTGGTTTGCTTTCGGTGGGGGAGGGTGCGTATGGTGGTAGATCGTTTGATCCCATTTGCCCGGCGCCACCACAGAAGCGCGCCGCGTGTGGCGCGTACTCTCCCTTGCCGTGGCTGACCGCATTGAGGCGGTCGAATTGCGAATCACGGAGTTTGGGCGCGTGCCGAGACTCCGGAAGGTTTCGCATTTCGCATGTCCATTTCCAGTTCTGACCGTGCCGTCCTGCCCGAGAACGATCTCGAGAACGAGAACGGCGTTGCGGTCGACACCGCGGCCGACACCGACGCCGCTGAGGCCGCGGCTCCCGAGGTGACCTTCGGTGACCTGGGCCTGCCCGACGGCGTGGTCCGCAAGCTCGCCCAGAACGGTGTCACCGTCCCGTTCCCGATCCAGGCCGCGACCATCCCGGACGCCCTCGCCGGCAAGGACATCCTCGGCCGTGGCCGTACCGGCTCCGGCAAGACGCTCTCCTTCGGCCTGCCGACCCTGGCCACGCTGGCCGGCGGTCAGACCGAGAAGAAGAAGCCCCGCGCGGTCATCCTCACCCCGACCCGTGAGCTCGCGATGCAGGTCGCGGACGCGCTCCAGCCCTACGGCGACGTTCTCGGCCTGAAGATCAAGGTCGTCTGCGGCGGTACGTCCATGGGTAACCAGATCTACGCGCTCGAGCGCGGCGTCGACATCCTCGTCGCCACCCCGGGCCGACTGCGCGACATCATCAACCGCGGTGCCTGCTCCCTCGAGCAGGTCCAGGTCGCGGTCCTCGACGAGGCCGACCAGATGTCCGACCTGGGCTTCCTGCCCGAGGTCACGGAGCTGCTCGACCAGGTGCCCGAGGGCGGCCAGCGCATGCTCTTCTCCGCCACCATGGAGAACGAGATCGGCACGCTGGTCAAGCGCTACCTGAACAACCCGGTCAGCCACGAGGTCGACAGCGCCCAGGGCAACGTCACGACCATGACGCACCACGTCCTCGTCGTGAAGCCGAAGGACAAGGCCCCGGTCACGGCCGCGATCGCCGCCCGCAAGGGCCGGACGATCATCTTCGTGCGCACCCAGCTCGGCGCCGACCGTATCGCCGAGCAGCTCATCGAGGCGGGCGTGAAGGCGGACGCGCTGCACGGCGGCATGACGCAGGGCGCCCGTACCCGCGTCCTCGCCGACTTCAAGGACGGCTACGTCAACGCGCTCGTCGCCACCGACGTCGCCGCCCGCGGTATCCACGTGGACGGCATCGACCTGGTGCTGAACGTGGACCCCGCAGGTGACCACAAGGACTACCTGCACCGCTCCGGCCGTACCGCCCGCGCGGGCCGGTCCGGCACGGTCGTCTCGCTGGCGCTGCCGCACCAGCGCCGCCAGATCTTCCGCCTCATGGAGGACGCGGGCGTCGACGCCTCGCGCCACATCGTCGGCGGTGCGGGCACCTTCGACCCGGAGGTCGCCGAGATCACCGGTGCCCGTTCGCTGACCGAGGTCCAGGCCGACTCCGCGAACAACGCCGCCAAGCAGGCCGAGCGCGAGGTCGCCCAGCTCACCAAGGACCTGGAGCGCGTGCAGCGCCGCGCCAACGAGCTCCGCGAGGAGGCGGACCGCCTGGTGGCCCGTGCCGCGCGCGAGCGTGGTGAGGACCCGGAGGCCGCGGTCGCCGAGGTGACGGAGGCGGCGCAGGCCGAGGCCGTCGCGGAGGCAGCGAAGGCTTCGGTGCCGGAGCAGCGTGAGGAGCGCGAGCCGCGCGAGTCCCGGGATGAACGCCCCTCGTACGAGCGCCGTGACCGCCGCGACGATCGGGGCAACTTCGACCGCCGCGACCGCCGTGACGACCGTCGTGACGGTGACCGTCCGTTCAACCGTGACCGTCGTGACGACCGTCGTGACGGTGACCGTGGTGGCTTCCGTCGTGACAACGACCGTCCGTTCAACCGTGACCGTCGTGACGACCGCCGTGACGGTGACCGTCCGTTCAACCGCGACCGTCGTGACGACCGCCGTGATGGCGACCGTGGTGGCGACCGTGGTGGTTTCCGTCGGGACAACGACCGGTTCGAGCGTCGGGACAACGACCGTCCCTTCAACCGCGACCGTCGTGACGACCGCCCCGCGGGCGGCGGCTTCCGCCGTGACGACCGTGGTGGCCGCCCCTTCGAGCGCCGTGACCACCGGAGCGGTGACCGTCCGTTCAACCGTGACCGTCGAGACGACCGCCCCGCGGGTGGCGGCTTCCGCTCGGCCGGCCACGACCGCCCGCACGGCCGCCGTGACGACCACCGCGGTTCGGGCACGGGCACCGGGTCGTTCGGTGGCGGCCGCCGCGAGGACAAGCCGCGCTGGAAGCGCAACGGCTGATCGGCGACTCAGCTGATCGGCGAAGCGGCTGACCAACAGCTTCGCGCCTGATGGGCCCGGACAGCACCGTGAGAGCGGTGGTGTCCGGGCCCATTGCTCGTGGCCGTGTACTCCGCGTGCTCCGCGCTCTTGCGCGGGCGCTGCGCTGACTGGTGGTCATCGGCACGAGTCCGGAGATGGCCACTTCCTGCGGGAAGTTCACGAGCGAGGCCCGTCCTGACCGCATGGGTGGGTGCACCGGCACCTGCGACGACGCCCGGGAGCCGATACCCGATCGGATCCTCGCCGCGGTCCGGCTATGCTCAGTGATGACGCGTCGAGGGCCGTTAGCTCAATTGGCAGAGCAGCGGACTTTTAATCCGTTGGTTGTGGGTTCGAGTCCCACACGGCCTACCGCATGCGGGGACGGGGAAGCATCCCCTGACCTGTGCTTTAGTGCCCCATCCGAGTGCTTCGGGTGGGGCACTTTGCTGTGCCGGGGGCGGCCGTTGGCCTGATGTGAGCCCGAGGTGAGCCCGGCGGTACGCCCTGCTCGTCGAGGCGCGGCGCGCTGCGCTGCTTGGCTGTGGGCCGGAGACCCTCATGGTGCGCACGCCTTCTGGCGGAGTGCACTACTGGCTCCGCGCTCCGGCCGGAACGACATGGCGCCCGCTCGCAGGAGCCCTGGGCTGGCAGCTCGATGTGCGCGCAGGTTCCTCGTACGCAGTCGCCCCGGGCACCGCCACCCGCTCCGGCACGTACACCGCACTCGGCGACTGCCGCATGGTCGCCGAGCTGCCGGTGTGGCTGGCGCACGACCTCGACCGCACCGGGCACCGCGTGCGTCCCGAGCGACCGCGCACGGTGCTGCCCTGGCGCTCCCGCAGCATGGGCAGCGGCTTACATCGCCCGTGCCGTCGAGGGCGAACTCCGAGCCGTGGCCGAGGCGCAGCCCGGAACCAGGAACGCGACGCTCAACCGCGCCGCATTCAAGCTTGGCACGCTCTGCGCGGCCGGCCGCGTCGACCGCGGGCAGCTCGTCGATGTCCTGCTCGACACCGCCCGGCACGGTGGGCTGCCCGAACGCGAGGCCGAGGCTGCTATTCGCTCCGGCCTGACCGCCGGCGAGCGGCGCCCGCGCACGTACACCGGGCGCGCCGCATGACTGCCCCGACCTTTGACCCGATCGCTGCCACCCGCTCCGTCGTCCCCTTCCCGAGGGTGGAGCAGGGCGGGTAACAGCCACGCCCCGCGAACCAGGAACGGCAGCCCTCGCAGGCCGACGTGCTGCGTGTCCTCGGGCAGAACCGGTTCCGGTACCCGCACCACAACGGCGCTCCCCGCGTCCGACAGGTGGCGCCCGCACTCCGTGCCCGCGGCATCCATGTGCGGCGTGCCTCTGCCAGCAACAAGCACGGCGAGGTCTACAACGTCACCCACGATCCCATCTCATGAGCCGCTCTCGACGGGCTGGCTTCGTTCACGAGAATGGGGTTCTGGCACAGATCTTGGGGAGCGGTCGCGGAGAGTCACCTTGGTGTTCGATTGTGAGGGGCTGGGTGGCGTGAGATCGCGTACGCCTGGCCGTCCGACAGCCGAGAGTGACGCTCCGTCAAGTCTTCCGTCGTCTCTGCCGTGGTCGGCCGTGCGTAGTGATCGTGCTGGTCATGCAGACCGATGCATCGTTGTGGGACTCGCTCGTGTTTGACGGTATCGACGACGTGGACGTCGAGGCAGTGACGGCTGCGTTCGGCACGGTCGAGGTGGTGGCGAGAGGCCGACTGTCCGGGGCGGAGTGTCCGGACTGCGGCCGTTTCTCGGACCGAGTGCACGACCGCTATCACCGCAGGTTGAAGGATCTTCCGCTCGCTGAGCAGGGCTTTGTGATCCGGCTGATGGTCCGGCGTTCATCTGTGGAGCTGCAGACTGTCCGCGTCGCACGTTCGCCGAGCGGTTCTCGCGGCTGGCCGCCCCGTACGCACGGTTCACCGCCCGGCTCAACCGTGCCCTGAAGCGGGTGGGGCTCGCGCTAGCCGGGCGGGCCGGCGCCCGGCTGGCCGCCCAGCTGGGATGCGGCGCGGGAAGAATGACCTTGCTACGCAGGGTCATGGCATTGCCCGATCCGCAGTTCAGCACGCCGCGGGTGCTGGGTGTGGACGACTTCGCGATCCGTCGCGGTCAGACCTACTCCACCGTCTTGACCAGCATCGAAGACCACCGCGTGGTCGATGTCCTCCCGACGCGTGAAGCCGATCCGCTGGCCGCGTGGCTGATCCTTCACCCAGGCGTGGAGATCATCTGCCGGGACCGGGCGGGTTCCTACGCCGAGGGTGCCCGACGCGGTGCCCCCGATGCTCTGCAGGTCGCTGACCTGTTTCACCTGTGGCAGGGCCTCGGCCGGGCCGTGGAGACCTGCGTTGCCGCCCACCGCGACTGTCTGCGCAACCCGTCGCCCAGCGGCGTGCTGCCGGAGACGACCCGCCCGGACTCCGGCCGGCTGCAGGACGACTCGGAACCCGTCGGTCGGCGGGCCGAGCGCAAGAAAGCCGCCCACGCCCTGGTCCACGAGATGCTCGCCCAAGGCCACTCGCGCCGGGCGATCGCCCGGCACCTGGGCTGGGGCCTCAACACCGTGCTCAGATACGCGAACGCCGCGAACTGGCAGGACACCATCCGCGAAAACCGGCCCCGCCCCAGCAGACTGGACCCCTACAAGCTCCACCTGGAGCGACGCTTCGCCGCGGGATGCACCAGCGTCACCCAGCTCCACAGCGAACTTGTCGCCGACAACGCGCCCGTCACCTACCAGATGGTCCGCGCCCACATCGCCACCCTCCGCGGGACTCCCGCCGAAACGCCACCTCGAACTCCGACGGTGCGTCAGGTGACCGGCTGGCTCACCCGACACCCCACTGCGCTGAGCGAGGAAGACCGGGCCGGCCTGAAGGATGTCCTTGCACGCTGCCCTGAACTTGACACAGCCGCCGGACACGTCCGCGACTTCGGCGAGATACTCACCGACCGCCTCGGCTCCACACTCCCCACCTGGATCGACGCAGTCGATGGCAGCCAGCTTCCCGGCCTCACCGGCTTCGCGCTCCACCTTCTGCGGGACCTTGACGCCGTGATAGCTGGGCTCACTCTCGACTGGAGCTCCGGCAGCATCGAGGGTGCCGTTAACCGCATCAAGAAGATCAAGCGCCAGCTCTACGGCCGAGCCGGATTTGAACTCCTCCGCAAGATGATCCTGCTCCAGTAACACTGCGCGAGCAGCCGCCCACCCGTGGCAGGATGGCCTCATGTTGATCCGAAAGGGCGATGCCGCGTAGGCGTCCCAAGGCCGTCCGCGCAGAGCGGTGGCGGCCACGATGGCAGTGTTCGGTCCTGAGAGTCCGCGGTGTCTCTGCGCGGACTCGTGCAGCGATCCGCCGGGTCGAAGACCAGGAGATGTGGCCCCACGCGGTCGCCGATGCGCTCTCGTGTTTCGAGCGAGCTTTTAACCAGCCGGGACGCTACCTGGACGCCTCCGAGTTCGAATCGCCCGGGATGGGAGATGCCCGTGACGACCTCGAGTGGGCGATGCGGCTCCTTCCTCCCGGAGCGCAACGGGACTTGGGCCGACTGATCACACGCATCGATGAGGAATTCGAGCGCCGCACCCTGCCCGACCCCAACAATATTGAGTTGGCGGTGTTCGGCTGGTGGTGGACCAGAATGCGAGAACGCTGACGAGCCCCGGACCCGCGCCCTCAATCGAACGACACCGTCACCCTCCGCGACGACTCCCCAAGATCTGTGCCAGAACCGAGAATGGGCAGCAGATGTTCGCCACTTCGGGAGGCGCCACAGCACACCGGGAATTCGAACACTGAGCGAGTCGCTTGCCGCAGTCAGAGGCGGCGGCTGGCACTTGCCCGTGCTGCGTTGATACTCCACGACGGTGGCGGGTGCCGTTCCCGCAACGGATGAGAAAACATGTTGGCCGGCTGCCGGCGAGCTGCGAAGATGCGTCTGTTTGTTCCCAGGCGGAGGGCATTTGTTCGTTTTCGTGTGTGCGGGATGCGGCGCCGAGTTGACCACCCCGCTGTCACAGGTCTCGCTGCCAGTCCACGCCCGTCAGAAGTACGGGAACGGGGCCCAGCTTCCAGTGCTCATGCAGTCAGGAACGTTTGCCGTGGACTCGAACCCCTGGGGAGGGCCGTGGCGGATGTGGGACGAGATCGATCCGGGCGAGGCGGAGGCACGCGGCATCTACGCGCCGGTCTATGCCCTGTCCGACAGCACGCCCGGGGCGAGTGTCATCGCGCCCGGTGATATTCGTGGAACCCGGCTGATTCCTGAGAAGCGCGGCGGTGCCTGCTGTGGCCTCGACGGAGCCGACGGGCCCAACGTGGCCTGCGAGGCATGCGACCTCCCCGTGGCGACCAGGGTCGACGACTGCTCGCTCTGGCAGGCAGTGTGGCTCAGCTCGGACGCCGTGCACCGCGTCCCCGTTGACGGTACCCACGCTGCGCCCCTCTCCTGGGCTGAACTGGCAGAGAAGGGGGAGAAAACGCCCCCGTTCGAGCCGATTGCCACGTGGGGAGGACGGTTGGGGTCGAACCACTACTGGTCGTGGAGTCCGCAGTGGGAGGCGGCAGCCGGACAGGCGCTCGCCCACCTACTGGTTGCCTCCCAAGGGCAGCCGGTGAAGGTCCCGGGCGGTCTGACCGCGGACGTGTTCCAACGCGCGCTCGACGCCCTGCTGCCCGCAGGCCCCCTGAAGCGGCGCGCCGTCCTAGCTGGACCGGGACAGCCCTACCCGGACGCGGGCGTCGACATCCTCCTCGTACCGGTCCATCCCCAGACTGGTCAGACCTGGACCCCCGCCAGCCCGACTGCGTCGGCGTACCTGGTACCCCTGCCGCTGGGGGTATGGCTGTGGCTGGCCTCTCCCCAGCCTTACTTGCCGGTCCCCACATCAGGCCGCATACCCCAAGACGTCCTCCGCGACGACCCGCTCCCGCTGCTCCCCACCTACCTGTTCCGAGCCGACCGGGATACGTTCCAGCACACCTTGGTCCGGCTACCAGCCGTGGGGGGGGGGGGGGGGGGGGGCGAAGGTGAGATACACAACAGGGGGCGGGCGGCGGGCCGGGTTATATCGCGGGGGAGTCTAAAAAGAGGCCGAGA
>NZ_JBHWIW010000012.1:106177-135197 GCF_042731955.1 Streptomyces sp. NPDC059828
CCCCACCTACCTGTCCCGACCGGCCGGGTATACGTCCCAGCACACCTTGGTCCGGCTCCCCCCGGTGCGCCGCCCGTGGCTGCGCACGATTCTCGAGAACCTCACGCGGGGCACCTCGGCCAGCCTCTTCTAGCCGTCTGGCAATCGAACAGGCGCCAGACTCCCGTGCCTCCATAAGTGGTCGACATCTGCTGTGCAATCTCGGGCTCTGGCCCACTTCGTGTGGTCGCGTACGCAGCGTGACTGTCGATCTTCTCGTGAAGGTGGCTGAGATAGC
The DNA here is from genome assembly GCF_042731955.1 of Streptomyces sp. NPDC059828. Taxonomy (NCBI): domain Bacteria; kingdom Bacillati; phylum Actinomycetota; class Actinomycetes; order Kitasatosporales; family Streptomycetaceae; genus Streptomyces; species Streptomyces sp. NPDC059828. The sequence continues at coordinate 106,455 of NZ_JBHWIW010000012.1, forward strand.
CCGAAAAACGCCCGGCCGGTGGGCTGCGTGGCCGACAGCGCTGGCCTGTGAACGAAGTACGGCCGCAGCTCGAAGAGGTGCTGTTCTCCTCACTGGAGAGCGTGTTGGTGGAGTCGGTTGAGGCGACCGACACGGTCATCCGGGTCGAGGCCCTGAGCACTGCCCGGCAGGCGACCTGCCTGGTCTCCGGCACTTCGCCCAGCGCCTTTAACGCGACCTCGACGCCGTCATCGCCAGCCTCACGCTTCCCTGGAACTCCGGAGTCGCGGAAGGCCATGTCAACCGGATCAAGATGCTCAAGTGTCAGATGTTCGGCCGCGCAGGATTTGAACTCCTCCGCAAAATCGAGTCCTGCTGGCGTGACCGAGAGTCACACGACCGCACGAAGTGGGCCAGAGCCCGCAGTCACGCACATAACCACGGACCAGAAGCCGAACCGCGCGTCACGTTACAGCGGGGCAAAGGTTCTCTGATGCGGCACGGCTGGAGGACATCGCTGCGGAGCGCCACCGTCAGATGCCTCAGCGGATCGGACAGGACGCGGAGGCGGTCGCCGAGGTGTGCGCAGTACGCAGGGATGCGCGGGCGCGGGCGAACGCGGCTGCCACCGATCAGAAGGGGGGGCGGACGAGGTGCTGCATCTGGCGCCGGTCGGCTGGTATGCCGACGAGTTCCTGTCCCAGGCGCCGAGGGAGGTCGACATGGACCGTGACGCCATCGCTGCGCGGTTCGCGGCGTTGGGGTAGGAGGTGCCGATGAAGCGGTACCCGGACCGGCTGCGGGTAGAGACACGCGAGGAGTTCGAGGCGCGTCTGAAACGGGAGCCCGCGAAGGCGCGCGAAGGAGCTGCACAGGCGTCCCGTGGCCGCATAATTCCCCCGCAGAAAACACGAGAGCCCCCGTCCTCCTGGTCGCGGAGGCGGGGGCGCTGCGGTGCGCGAGGTCTGGCAGCGTCAGGTCTGGCACTGCGAGGTCGCCGCGCTGGACCAGTTCGACCAGGCGCCCCCCGCCGGCCTCACGTGGACGCGGATCGTGATTTTGACCGGGCCACAGATGCGGGTGGAGGTGGCGATGGCGATCGGGCCGACCGTGGAACGCCGCTGCACGATGGTCCGGCCGCTGCCCATTTTCATCCAGTCGTCGCCGTCCCCCTGCACGTGGAGGTACGCCTCGTACTCGACCCATGAGGCGTGGGAGCGGGAGTTGGTGATGAGGGCGTGGGCGGTGATGTCGCGCCAGAAGATCTTCCCGTCCTTCCAGCGTTCGGCGGAGATACAGCCCCGGGCGCCGATGTTCTGCGTCGAGACCCCGCCGCCGCAGGCGACGGCAGCGGCGTGGGCCTGGGCGGGGAAGACGAGCGCGGCCGCAGCGGCTGCCGCGACGAGGGCTCCCGTACGTTTCATGGTCCGGGCAGTTTTCGTCATGGGGGAACCGTATCCGCTCGTTCAGTCGCCCGCCCCGGTATCCGGCACAGCCACGGTCTGGTCCTGGACGTCTTGGACCACGGTGGCACCGACCAGGCCGAGACCGAGCAGGTCAGCGGCGACGGACACTAACGCGCCGGCCGCGTCTGTGCGCCCCGACAAGGTGGGGCTGGAGCCGGACCGGATCGCCCCCGCGCCGCGAGAGATCGAGCCGGAACCTACGCCGCGTAGGAAACGGCGCTGGTCATTCCTCGGTCGCTGATCCCGATACCCGCGTATTTCTCGCCTGTTCGTGCTGCACACCGGGATCGCCTGGAAACACCTGCCGCAGGAATCGGCTTCGGATCCGACAGCGAGTGACCGCACCACAGGAAGTGGGCCAGAGCCCAATCTCGTGAACAAAGCCAACGGATGGTGTCACGCGCTCGGCGGGTTCGGCTCACGGTCGACCGTCTCGGCAGCGCCCAGCAGATTGGGGTGCAGCCGGCGTCTGGCGCTGAACAGTTCGATGCCCAGCAGCCGTCCGTCCGAGTCGTAGCCGAGTATCGCCGTGTTGTCCTCGGCGGGTACCTGCCGTACGGCCTCTCCCTGGCCGATCTTGTCGACGAGGTAGATGTACGCCATATCCGCCGAGGCGTCGTATTCGACCCGCATCGCCGGCCCTCCCCGTCGTTCGCCGACCTGGCCTACCGACCGCAGGCCGGGGAAACCCCTTCGACCTGTTGCGGAGCGCCTCGATCGGTTTCACCCGGTCGGGGCGCTTCGTCATTCCCGGCGGGACTTCCGCGAACACCGGGCGGTGCGGGGCGGAGTGGTGCGGCACAGCGCTCGGTGGTTCACCTTGCCGCACGCGCGAGACCGCGGAGGCGGCGTGAACGGCGGCGGTCAGCCTCGGCCGGCCTCGTGCGCGGCCGACGGCGGCCAGTGCTCCAGCAGGAAGTGCAGCGCGTCGATGTTCCGGTCCCAGGACGCCCGGACGTCGCGGGCGGCCTGGAAGCCGCCGCTTGCCTCGATGCTGCTGTAGCCGTGGAAGGTGCTGCGCAACAGCCGTACGGCGTCGGTGAGATCGGGCTCCGGGAGGCGGTACGCGCGCAACATGGCGTAGGTGGCCTCGCTCATCCGCAGATGCCCGGGGGACACGGCGACGACTTCCGGGGAGAGGGGCATCTGGGTGGCCGCGTACCGGCCCGGGTGCTTCAGGGCGAAGGAGCGGTACGCGGCGGCGAACGCGGTCAGGGCGTCCTTGCCCGCCCGCCCCGCGACCGCCGTCGTGACGTGGTCGCCGAAGTCGCGGGCGGCGATGAGGGCCACCCGGATGCGCAGGTCTGCCGCGTTCCTGAGGTGGGAGTAGAGGCTGGCGTCCTTCACCCCGAGGCGGCGCGCCAGCGCGGACATCGTGACGTGGTCGAATCCGGCCTCGTCCGCGAGGTCGGCGGCGGCCGCCACGACGCGTTCGGTGTTGAGCCCGGCACGGGCCATACGCGATCTCCCTAGGGCATTTAACTATTTGCCTAATCTCTCTAGGCAAGCCTAGCGTCACAGACATGAAGGCACTCACTGAGCAGGACATCCGAGCGTCATTCGTCAATTGCTCGAAGGGTGAGGCCAAGCGCCTGGCCGTGCCCCGTGATCTCGACGTGCGCCCCTGGGGCGACCTGGACTTCCTCGGCTGGCGGGATCCCGCGGCGCCTGATCGCAGCTATCTCGTCGCCGAGCGGGACGACCGGATCATCGGGGTGTCCCTGCGCTTTCCGTCGCGGCAGCGCGGCTATCTGCACCGCAGCATGTGCTCCCTCTGCCTGACCACCCACCCGGGAGACGGCGTCTCCCTGATGACCGCCCGCAAGGCGGGGCCCGCAGGCCGGGAGGGCAACTCGGCCGGTGTGTACATGTGCACCGACCTGGCCTGCTCCCTCTATGTACGCGGGATCAAGGTCCCGGCCCCCGGTGGTCGTCTGAAGGAGTCCCTCACGGTGGAACAGCAGATCGAGCGCACCCGGGGCAACCTCTTCGGCTTCCTGGACGCGCTCGGGGCCGTCAGCGGCTGAGCCGCGCCCGGGCCCGCGCCAGAGCCCGGCGGTCGAGTCCGGACGTGCGTGTCGTCCCCGCGGTGGCAAGACTGGAGATATGGCTACCAAGGCACGCCTGGAAGGCGGACCGGACGATCTGCAGGGGAAGATCGTCCCGATCACGCCGCCAGGACAGGAACTGAAGATTCCGCACCACGGCGGCTACGAGCACTTCAAGGCCACCACGCGCCACGAGGACAGCTCGGAAGGGCGGCTGACCGTGTACAAGTGGTGGGAGCGGACAGAGGTCGCCGAATAGGCGTCCGTTCAGCCGTCCAGCCGCTGGTCAGCGGAAAACCCGGGGTGGTGGGACGGCTGCCGCCCGGGTGCGGGGGGTCGTCTGCCGTACGGATTCCGGCCCGCCCCCGGGTCGGACGGGAAACTGGTGTGGATCTTGCTCCGCGTAGCGTAGAGTGGTGTTCACCGACGCGGGGTGGAGCAGCTCGGTAGCTCGCTGGGCTCATAACCCAGAGGTCGCAGGTTCAAATCCTGTCCCCGCTACTCAAACTGAGGGCCCGGATCCAGCATCAGCTGGATCCGGGCCCTCAGTACATGCGGTTGACGGGATGCCCCCGCACATGCGCCGCGGTTCACGCTCGGCCTTCGCGAGACGCGCTTGACCTTTACGTAGCGTCAACTTCTACCGTGAAGGTCATGGAGTGGTCGATCCAGGACATCGCGAAGAAGGCGGGCACCACGAGCCGCACCCTCCGGCACTACGGAGAGCTGGGCCTGCTGGTGCCGAGCCGTATCGGTGGCAACGGCTACCGCTATTACGACCAGGACGCCTTGGTCGTACTCCAGCGGATCCTGCTGCTGCGCGAGCTCGGCCTCGGGCTGCCTGCGATCGCGGACGTCCTGGCGGGGCAGCGGGACACGGCTGCCGCACTGCGTACGCATCTGCGACTGCTGGAGCAGGAGCAGGAGCGTATCGCTCGGCAGATTTCCTCGGTGCGGACCACTCTCGACCGCACGGAGAAGGGAGAAGCACTCATGGCCGAAGAAGTCTTCGACGGCTTCGATCACACCCAGTACGAGCAGGAGGTGACCGAGCGCTGGGGCCGGGACGCCTATGAGAAGGGGGACGGTTGGTGGCGCTCACTGAGCGACCAGGAGAAGAAGGACTTCCAGGGCCGTCAGGTCGCGATCGCCCGTGACTTCGCGCGGGCCCGCGAGCGTGGGCTCGCCGTGGACGGCGAGGAGGCGCAGGCGATCGCGAGGCGCCACGTCGAGTGGCTGTCGGTGACGGTCACCCCGACGAAGTCGTACGTCATCGGGCTCGGCGAGATGTACGTCGCCGATCCGCGCTTCGCGAAGAACTACGACCGCCACGCGGAGGGCACGGCGGAGTTCGTGCGTGACGCGATGAAGGTGTACGCGGAGCGCCATCTCAGCGACGACTGAGACCGCTCAGCCGACCCGCGTAGGTACCGCCCCTGCGGTACGGTCACCAGGAGGGCCCCCTGGTGACCATCACCCGGTGACCACGCCCTTCCCCCGCGCCGTAGTCCGGTTGGCCGACGGCGACTCGCCTCCGGGCGCGCCTGCGGCCAGCCTGGTGGGACGCGGCTCCGTCCGCGGCCGTGGGCGGAGCGGGCAGGAGAGCAGTCTTGGCACAGTACGGCGACGACGAAGGCTTCCGGCGCAACACCGGCGGCCGTGTTCTCGTGCTGCTGCTGCCCTGGCTGATGATCATGGCCGGTGTGGTCTTCGACCTGTTCACCCCGGAGACCTACCGCGCCTCGCCGCTCTTCGCCGCCGCTCCGCTGCTCGCCGCCCCCTTCTACACCTGGCGCGGCACCGTGATCGCCATGGTCGCCAGTGTGCTGACCGTGCTCGGGCTGAACATCTACAACGGCACGGTGGGCCAGGTGCCGCCGGCCACCGAGGTCCTGACCGTGCTCACGGTGTCGATCGTCGCCCTCTACATCAACCGGGTACTCCGCCGCAGCGGTGAGCGGCTCGCCTCCGCCCGAGTCATCGCCGAGGCGGCCCAGCTCGCTGTGCTGCCCGAGCCCGCCGAACGGATCGGGGGGCTGCAAGTGGCCGCGCGGTACGAGGCGGCGCAGGCGGACGCGTTCATCGGCGGGGATCTGTACGCAGTCCAGGACACCGCGTTCGGTGTCCGTCTGGTGGTCGGGGACGTCCGGGGCAAGGGTCTGGACGCGGTCGCGACGGTGGCGGTGCTGCTCGGGGCGTTCCGTGAGGTGGCGGATGAGGAGTCCTCGCTGGAGAGGATCGCGCAGCGTCTGGAACGGGCGCTGGCCCGGGAGCACTCGCGGGCGCACGGACTCGACGAGGTCGAGGGCTTCACCACGGCGGTCCTGGCGGAGATCCCGCACGACGGTAGTTGCGTCCGGATCGTCAACCGGGGCCATCCGCCGCCCATCGTGCTGTACGCGGACGGCGTGCTCGACATGCTGGAGCCGAGTCAGGACGCGCTGCCGCTGGGTATGGGGGATCTTGCCCACTGGCCCGACCGTGCGGACGAGGCCCCGTTTCCGCCTGGGGCGACGCTGCTCCTCTATACGGACGGACTGTCCGAGGCCCGCGATCACCACGGGACCTTCTACGATCCGCGGGCGCGGCTCGGGGGCCGTCTCTTTCCCGGGCCCGAGGACCTGCTGGACGCGGTCGTCGCCGATGTACGTCGACACACGGGTGGCGGGCTCACGGACGACATGGCACTGCTGGCGGTCGGCAGGCCGGGTGTGCGGCAGCCGGTGCGGCGCAGGACGATGCCGGTGGTGTCCTGAGGCCCTGAGGCTTCCTCGGCCTGCACCGCATGATGAGTCGTCAGATATTCAACGGTGAACAATGTGGCGTGAGAGGCGGTCAACTCGCCCGATTCACCCAGCTAATGGGCGGTTGGTCCAGGCCGAAAATCGTTAATGATCAAGTGGAACGGCTTGGAATAGAGCCTCGGCGTCTATTAACGTTCGATAACGCAGCGCGGTTGTCCCAGTCGTCGCAAGAGACGGCACCGTGCGCACGCGCCGAATCCCGCAAGGGAACCGGGGAACCACCACTTGGGGTGAATCGGACACTTCGTGTGCCCGTAGGAGACCTTCCTGCTCCGAACCCGTCAGCTAACCCGGTAGGCGAGAAGGAAGGAAAGGAGCACGCCTCCGTGGCGTCCAACGAGCCTGCCCTCCAGGGGATTCCCACCACCGAGTGGGCCCCGTCCGCCGAATGGATCGCTTCCGACGGGGCGGAGGAGTGGAACCCGACGGAGGAGTCCGTCCGTCCGGTTCGCGGCAGGCACCGTGTCGTCAAGCAGCGGGGCGGCCTCGCCCGGAGCTCCACCGTTCTCGGTGTCGGCGTGATCGCAGCCGTCGGCGCGGGCGGCATCGCCACCGCGCAGGACAAGCCGGCCGTCTCCATCTCGCTGCCCGACACCATCACGGACAACCTCCCGGATGCCGAGTCCCTGCCCGGCGTGGGCTCCCTGATTTCGGACGACGGCTCCGACGAACAGGGCACGGACAGCGCGGCAGGCGCACCGCTCACCGCCATGTCCCTCGCCACCACCACCGACACCGCAGAGCCGGTCGGCACCCAGCAGGGCACCGCGGGCGAGGCGCTGCGCGCCCGGATCCTCCAGCAGGCCGAGCAGCAGCAGGCCAAGGTCGAGGCGGAGACGCGAGCGGCTGCCGAGAAGACCGCCGCGGAGAACGCCGCGGCCGAGGCGAAGAAGCAGCAGTCGGAGGCGGAGGCCAAGGCCGCCGAGGTCCAGCGCGAGGCGGAGGAGGCCGCTGAGGCCGCCCGGCTCGCCAAGCTCGCCGCGAGCTACTCGCTGCCCACGTCCTCGTACACCCTCACCTCCACCTTCGGCGAGGCCGGCTCCATGTGGTCGTCCGGCCACCACACCGGTCTCGACTTCGCGGCCCCCACCGGCACCCCGGCCAAGGCCGTGCACGGAGGGACCGTCAAGTCCGCGGGCTGGTCGGGCGCGTACGGCTACCGCGTGGTGCTGGAGCTCGAGGACGGCTCCGAGGTCTGGTACTGCCATCTGTCGTCGATGACCGTCGGCGCGGGCCAGGAGGTCGGCACCGGCGACACCATCGGACGCGTCGGTGCGACCGGCAATGTCACCGGGCCGCATCTGCACCTGGAGGTGCACACCCCGTCCGGCGAAGGTGTGGATCCGGCCGCCTGGCTGCGGGACAAGGGCCTGACCGTCTGACCCCGAGTCGCCAAGGGCTGTCCGCCCGGACACGGCCTAGTGCCGGTAGGGGTTGTAGTCCTCGTAGTCCCGGTGCGGCGGAGGTATCCGGGCGCGCCCCGTCGCCCTCGCCGCATAGGTCAGGGCCGGTGTCGCGACATGCTTGCGCTGCCAGAGGTGATGCAGCAGCTCCTGCTCGCGCGCGATGAAGTCCGGCCCTGCCGTGCCCCGGTGCGCCTGGTACCGCAGAAAGGCCAGCGAGGTCGCGAACGTCTCGTACTCGGAAACGGCACGGGCCGCAGCGCTCCCGTGGATGCGCGCCGCCGTGTCGCGGGCCAGCGTGCGCGCCCGCATCGAGGACAGGGCGAGCGGCTCGACGGGGGAGAGCCAGCCCGCCGCCGCGTACGCGGGGAGCTGGGACGCGATCGTGCGCAGCTCGCGCTGCCTGCTCCAGACCGCGAGCCAGGTGAGCAGTGCGAAGGCCGGCACCATGACGGCTCCGTACACGAGGTAGAAGCCCCAGGGGCCGAACACCGCCGAGCCGTTCCACAGCGCGTGCATGCCGATCGCCAGGGTCAGGCCCAGCAGCGGTAGCCCGGCCCTGTGCAGCTTCCGGCGCCGGGCCGTGAGCGCGGCCGCACCGAAGCCGATACCGGTCAGCACGGTGAAGAGCGGATGGGCGAACGGCGACATCACGATCCGTACGACGAACGTCGCCGCTGTGCCGGACGAGAAGCCCGAGCGGCCGAATTCCTGGTCCTCCAGGAAGGCGTTGCCGAGATAGAGGACGTTCTCGGTGAAGGCGAAGCCGGTCGCGGTGAACCCGGCCACGACGACCCCGTCGACGACTCCCGTGAAGTCCTTTCTGCGGAACAGGAAGATGAGCAGCACGGATGCTGCCTTGGCGGTTTCCTCCACGACGGGCGCGATGATCGTGGCGCCGATCGTGTCCGCCGATGTCGGATCGGCCGTGGCGGTCGCTATCCACTGGGTCGCGAAGGAATTGGCGATGATCGCGATGAGCGCGGCGGCGCAGGCTCCCCAGGCGAAGGCGAAGAGGAGATTCCGCCACGGTCCCGGCTCGACACGGTCCAGCCAGCGGAAGGCCGCCATCAGCAGCGGCACCGGCAGCAGGGCAAGGGCGAGGCCCACCAGGAAGCCTTCGGTGCCGGTCTGCTCGCGCACCAGTGCCAGGATGACCAGCCCGCACAGCGCGAGCAGGGTGATCACGGTCCAGGCGCGCACCGCCGCGCTGCGCCAGAAGGCCCGGCGCGGTTTGTAGCGCCAGCGCGCAGGCTCCGGCACGGCGTCGAAGAGCAGCTGCTCGTCGCACGCCGGGATGGCGGGGTGGGGCGCCGTGGGGTACGGCTGCCTGCTCCGGTCGGACACCAGACGACCCTAACGACCACCACTGACAGCCGCGATGCGTTATCCGGCAATCCGGACGTGTTACCGCGCACGTTGGCGCGGGGACGTTCCACCGGTTTGCGGGCGCATGCCACCGGCCTTGGCGGGCTCGTGCGGGCCGGTAGGTACGTGACCCCGAACTACCCGGCCTTGCGGCGGAACAGCAGGTCGTGGACCACATGCCCCTTCTCGAGGCCCTGGCCTTCGAACCGGGTCAGCGGCCGGAAGGCGGGCCGGGGAGCATAGCCGCCGTCGTCCTCGGTGTTCTCGAAGCCGGGGTGGGCCGAGAGGACCTCGAGCATCTGCTCGGCGTACGGCTCCCAGTCCGTGGCGCAGTGCAGCACCGCGCCGGGCTTCAGCCGGGTGGCGGCGAGCGTCAGGAAGTCCGGCTGGATCAGCCGTCGCTTGTGGTGGCGCTTCTTGGGCCAGGGGTCGGGGAAGTAGACCCGCAGCCCGTCGAGAGCGTCGGGGGCGAGCATCTCGCGCAGCAGGATGATCGCATCGCCATTGGCCACACGGACATTGGTCAGGCCCGCGCGCTCGGCGAGACCGAGCAGATTCCCCTGCCCCGGGGTGTGCACATCGACGGCGAGGATGCCGGTGCCGGGGTCGGCAGCCGCCATCTGCGCGGTCGCCTCGCCCATCCCGAATCCGATCTCCAGGACGACCGGCAGGCCGTCGAACATCTCTCCGAGGTCGAGGCTCCGCAGCCCGTCGATGTCCAGTCCCCAGGAGGGCCACAGCCTCCGCAGCGCGTCGCCCTGGCCCGTGGTCACCCGGCTGCGGCGCGGCTGGAAGCTGCGGATCCGCCGCTCGTGGTGCGAACCGGCCGGATCCGCGGCCGGGCCGCCCGGAAACCGCGGTTCGCCCTTGGGGCGGGGCGCGACGATACGTGCCCCGGCCGGCGCGGGGGCACTCTGCGTGGTGACGTTCTCGAGCTCAGACACAATGCCCCGATTGTACGGCTGTCCGGTATACGGCCGTCTGAGGTGTACGTGACTCTGCGGGGCGGGCACCGCGCGGGTGGCCGTCGTGGAGACCCGGAGTCTCAGGGCAGCAGCGCCAGCGCCCGGCGCGCCACCTCGCGGCCGATCGGCAGCGACGCCGTCGCCGCCGGGGACGGGGCGTTCAGGATGTGCACCGTGCGCGGGCCCTGCCGGATGAGGAAGTCGTCCACCAGGGTGCCGTCCCGCAGCACCGCCTGAGCTCGCACGCCCGCGGCGACGGGCCGCAGATCATCCTGGGTCACCGCGGGAAGCAGTCGCCCGACGGCCTCCGCGAAGGCGCGCTTCGACAGCGAGCGGTGCAGCTCGCCCGCGCCATAGCGCCAGTGGCGGCGGGCTATCCGCCAGGAGCCGGGCCAGCCGATCGTGGCGGCGAGCTCACGCGGACGGACCGTGCCCCAGTCGTATCCCTCGCGAGCCAGCGCCGGCACCGCGTTCGGCCCGACGTGCACGCCGCCGTCGATGCCCCGGGTGAGATGGACCCCGAGGAAGGGGAAGGCCGGGTCCGGCACCGGATACACCAGCCCGCGCACCAGTTCGGGTCGGGTCAGCTCGTAGTACTCACCGCGGAAGGGCACGATCCGCATCCCCGGGTCGTCGCCGGCCAGCCGGGCTACCTCGTCGCAGTGCAGCCCCGCCGTGTTCACCAGCACCTTCGACCGGACGATCCGCCCGGTCGAGGTGCGCACGGCCACGCCCCACGGCCGCCGGTCGACGGCCTGGACCTCCTCGCCGTAGTGGATCCGCGTGCCTGACGCGCCCGCCACCTCGGCGAGCTGCGCGGCGACCGCGCCGAAGTCGCACACGCCCGTCGTGCCGACATGGATCGCCGCGACCCCGCGCACCTCGGGCTCGTACTCCGCCATCTGCGCGGGGCCGAGCTCGTGCACCGGGATCCCGTTCTCCCTGCCGCGCTGGACCAGGGCGTGCAGCCGGGGCAGCTCGTCGCGGTCCGTGGCGACGATCAGCTTGCCGGTGACCTCGTGCGGGATCCCGTACTCCGCGCAGAACTTCACCATCTCCGCCGCCCCCCGGACGGCGAAGCGGGCCTTGAGTGATCCGGGCCGGTAGTAGATACCGCTGTGGATCACCCCGCTGTTGCGCCCTGTCTGGTGCCGGGCGGGGCCGGACTCCTTCTCCAGCACGGTCACCGAGGTGCCGGGCGCCGAGCGCGCCAGGGCGTACGCCGTCGAGAGACCGACGATCCCGCCACCGACCACCAGAACGTCACAGTCGTAGTCGGAGTCATAGCCGTAGTCGTGTTCGTACGCCGCAGTCATCCCACACCTCCACCCAGATGATGCCTTGGCCCACTGACATCGGCGTCAAACCGGGTCGGAGGTCCGGGCGGGGTGCTGTTGATCACGTGGGGGCGGGCGCTTACGCCGGTGCCATCAACAGCGGCCGTGCCCGTTCCCTCAGCTCCGCGACGCGCGGCTCGTCGCCGTACGGCTCCAGCCGGTGCAGCAGATCCCTCACGTACTCGGTCGTCCGCGCCGAGGAGATACGCCCCGCGACCTCCACGGCCCGGGTCCCCGCCGCGCACGCCGCGTCCAGATTGCCCGACTCCAGCTCGGCGACGGCGCTCACCACCAGCCGCAGTCCGTGCGACCGTACGAACTCGTCCGTGGGCCGGGACAGCGCCTGCTCGGTGAAACGGCGTACCTGGCGGGGCGCCTTCAGATCGCGGTAGCACTCGGCGGCGTCGGCGGCGAAGCGGTCGTAGGAATAGAAGCCGAGCCATGACGGGTCCGCGTCACCCGGGCGGGCGCGCTCCAGCCAGCTCTCCGCCGCCTTCAGGGCGGCACCGGCTGCCGTCGCGTCACTCGCCTTGGCGTGCGCCCGGGCCTCCACCAGCCGGAAGAAGCTCATCGTCCGCGCGGTGGCAAGGCCGCGGTTGCGCTCCACCGCCGCCTGCGCCAGGTCGACGCCTTCGTCGGCGAAGCCCCGGTAGGTCGCCTGGAGGGACATCGACGCCAGCACATACCCGCCGAGCGGCACGTCCGCGGCGGCTCTGGCCAGACGCAGTGCCTGGATGTAGTAGCGCTGCGCCGCTTCCTGCTGCCCCGTGTCGAAGGCCATCCAGCCGGCCAGCCGGGTCAGCTCGGCGGTCGCCCCGAAAAGGGCCCGGCCGACCTCGTCCGAGTACGAGCCCAGCAGCAGCGGTGCGGCGTCGACCCGCAGGCATTCGGGGACCATCGACGAACGCCAGTCCCCGCCGCCGTACTTGGAGTCCCAGCGGCGTGCGTCCTCCGCGGCTTCGCGAAGCTTGGCGACATCGGCGTGGCCGACCCGTACATGGCCCTCACTTCCGTCGCTGCCGTCGAGGCCGTCTTCGGCCGGGCCCGTGCCCTCCGGCAGCCCGGCCTGCGGGCCACCGCCGGCGGCGCGCTCCCCGTCCCGTGTGCGTCCCACATCCCGCTCGACCGAGGGATCGGCGGGGGTGATCAGCCAGCGGGAGGCGGGGGTGGCGTACGCGCTCACCGCGAACGATCCGGCCAGCGACTGCCAGATCCCGCCACCGCCCGCCCGCCGTCCGGCCAGGTCGAGCCGGTACAGCTCGGTGGCCGTCTTCACCGCCTCGCCGACGTCACGTGGGAAGGCGAGTCCGACCTCGGGGGCCGGGTCGGCGTCGGCGAGGCCGATCTCGTGCAGCGGAACCGGGCGGCCCAGCTTCTGTCCGATGGCGGCGGCGATGAGATGGGGCGCGGCGCCCTGGGGCACCATGCCCTTCGACACCCACCTGGCCACCGACGTCTTGTCGTATCGCAGCGTCAGTCCGCGCTGCGCACCGAGGTCGTTGACGCGCCGGGCGAGGCCCGCGTTGCTGATTCCCGCGAGGGCGAGAACGGTGCCGAGCTTGTCATTCGGCCCGCGTTGCTCCCTGGACATGCGCCACCCCTCGACACACAGACGGCCGCCGGTGGCACCCGGCCGGGCGCGCACGGCATGCGTACCGCGCTCTCCCCCAGAGGTACGGCATCCACCGGTGGAATATGCACCCCTGCGGAGAACAGCAGTGCCACACAGCGTAGTTCGCCGGATCCCGACCGTTAAGAGGTGGTGTCCCGTATGGCGAGATTATTGTGGGTTCGGGTTCAGCTTCGGTTCAGGTCCGCGGCCGGGCGTGGGCATACGAGTCCGCCGCACCGTGCTCCCGCCGTGTGGCCGTGCGCCCGTCCGTGCGCTCTCGTCCGGGCGTGGCCCTGGCGCTTCGATGAGTCCTGCGTGGGTCGGCCCACTGGCACAGGGATCCAGTGGGCTGGGGGACACCGCCGCTTCAATTCCCCGCGGGCGGCGGACCGGTCCGGGAGGCGGAGGACGTCTCCCGGACCGTGCGTACCAACCCCATACCCCCGGACTGGCGTTCGGTTTCCGCGTGTTCGGAGATTGGCCGAATGCCGCCCCTCCGGCTCGCCGTCCACGATGCCTATGCCGGGGGCGCGTTCACTTTTTGCGTACGCGACCCGGAGCCCCTCCTGTGCGCCGTTCGTCGTGGCAGCATGTCCTCATCGATGTGTGTCCGCGTGTATCGGCGTTTGCCGAGCGTGACGGTGGTCCACAGGCTGTGGAGGCGCGATGCGGTGGCTGGTCGGCTGGAGCAGTATCGCCGCGAGATTCGGTGCGCTCGGTACGGCAGACCCCGGTGGACACCATGGTGACGGGCACCGCACCGTCCACCCCGTAGGCGCACAGCTGCTGTGGGGTGACCCCGATCCCCTCTGGGCCGTCGGCGACTGGCGGCCCGACGAGGTGCGCGTGGTCACCGCGGACGGCAACCGCCTCGCCGTGTTCGGCTGCTGCGGCGCCAGCGACGAAGAGCTCCGGGTGGGGCTCCTCGCGGCCCGGGGCGGGGCGCTGCGGCACCTCACCTCATGGCCCGGCAGCTACACCGCGGTGGTGCAGGTCGGCCGGCGTATCACCCTTGCGAGTGATCTGGCCGGCGCACGGCCCGTGTTCTACACACCCTGGGCAAGCGGTACCGCCTACGCCACCGCGGGACTGCCCCTCGCGGATCTGATCGAGGCCCAGCTCGACATCGGCTATCTCGCCGCACTGCTCGCCTGCCCCGAGACCCCCGAGGCGCTGCGCGACTCCACCCCCTACGCGGGGGTGAAGCGCGTCCCGCCCGGCCACGCGCTGATCCTCAGGGAGGGCTCCCGCGAGATCACCGGTTACGAACCGGTCGCCTCGCTCGCCATCGCCGCGCCCCAACTCGAGGCCGGCCGTGCCATGGACGGAATGCGGGACGCCCTCGTGGACGCCGTACGGGCCAGGCTCACCGCCCCCCGGCACGCCCCGATGACCCTGCCGCCCGACCCCGGCCCCGTTCCCGGCATGGGCCCGGCCGAACGGCGCGCGGCCCGCGGTGCACCCGTACCCGGGATAGGAGCGGACCTGTCGGGCGGCAGCGCTTCGGCGACCCTGGCCCTGCTCGCGGCAGGGCTGCCCGGAGTGCCCGGCACGGTACTGGGTCACGGCACCGGATCGGGCGAGCGGCTGCTCGCCGTCACCTTCAACGACCTGGCCGCCGGGGACGGTCAGGAGGCCGAGCTGGAACGGGCCAGGCTGCTCGCGGAGAACCCCCGGCTGCACCATGTCGTCGTCGCCGCGGGAGTGGAAGCGCTGCCCTACGCCGACCTGGAGTCCGGGCCGCTCACCGACGAGCCGGGACCGTCCCTGGTACTGGCGGAACGGCACCGCCGACGGCTCGGAGCGGGCAGCGCCGACCAGTTCACGGGCTTCGGAGCGCGTCAGGTCCTGGACGCCCACCCGGCACGGCTCGCCGACCTCCTGATGGACCGCCGGCGCAGACCGCTCCTCAAGCCCGTCTCGGCACTGGCCCGGGCCCAGGGGACGCCAGGCGGGGCGCTGCTGGTGCCGCTCACCGTCTACCGCGCGGCCAGGCGGCTGGCCCGTACGCCCTACAGGGCCGGGCTTGAGTCCGCCGCGGCGCACCTGCCCACGGCGAACCGGGCCGCGACACCCCTGGTGAACGGACCGCTGGGCGCGTCGCTGGCCGCGCTCGCCTGGTCACGGCCCGGGCCTGCGGCTCGCTGGCTCACCGGGGAGGCGCTCGCCGAAGTATCGGTTCGCCTCCAGGCGGCGGCGACCCGCGCGACCCTGGTGCAGCGGCCGGGCGAGGCGCGGGCCCGGGCGGCCCTGGCCCGCCACGCGATGGACCACCGGGTGCTGGAACAGGCAGCGGAGGTACGAAGCCAGCGGCTGCACGCGCCCTTTCTGGACAATCAGGTGGTCCGGGCGGCCCGCGATCTGCCCGAGGCACTGCGGGTCCAGCCCGGCGCCCGGGCGGCGGTGCTGCGGTCCGTCCTCGCGGGTGCGGGCATCCACGACCTGCCTCCCGGCTGGGGCGCTCCGTCCCAGGCGGCGGCGACCGCCGCCACGCGTACCGGCCTGCGGCTCGCCCTGCCCGAACTGCTCGCGCTCTTCGACACCCCGCTCCTCGCCGACGCGGGCCTGGTCGAGGCACGCGTGGTCCGCAAAGCGCTGCGCGCGGCATCCGAGGGTGAGCCGGTCCCCCTGGACGGCCTCGCCGACCTGGTCTCCACCGAGCTGTGGCTGCGCCGTCTGCTGGCCCGCCGCGGCACCTGCTGGACGGACACGGAGGGGCCCCGGAGGAGGGCGGTCGGAGCGGTGGTGCGAAGCCTCCGGGCGTAGGGCGGGGCGCGTCGGAGCGCCCGCACCGCGGGGACCGGATCTTCGACGTCCCCGTGCCGCGGGGGACCCACGACCACTCCGGTGCGGGGAAAAGGTGAGGTACCCCCGCACCCCCTTCGGGAGAATGGCTCCGTGCGGTATCTCATCCTCGGCGTCACCGAAGCCCGTGACACCCATGGTCACCCCCTCCCTCTCGGCGGCCCCAGGCTCCGCGCGCTGCTCGCGGCGCTCGCGTTGCGGGGCGGCCGGGTCGCTTCCGTGCGGGAGCTCGTCGGGGACGTGTGGGACGAGGATGGGCGGGGGGACCCGCCGCACGACGCCCCCGCCGCCCTGCAAGCACTCGTCGGACGGCTGAGGCGAGTCCTCGGCAAGGACGCCGTGGAGTCGACCCCGGGCGGCTACCGCCTCGCCGCGGCTCCCGGCGACATCGACCTGTTCGTGTTCGAGCGCCTCGTGCGCACCGGCACCGCGCGGCTCGACGCGGGCGAACCCGCCGCCGCAGCCGCCGCGTTCCGCGAAGCCCTCGCCCTGTGGCGGGGCCCCGCACTCGCGGACCTGCCCGGTGAGAACCCGGGCGTGCGCCCCGAGGCTCAGCGGCTCGCCGCCGTACGGCACCGCGTCGAGGCCGATCTGCGGTGCGGGAACACCAGAGGCCTCGTCCCCGAGCTCGAGGAACTGACCTCGGCGCATCCCTACGACGAGACCCTCCGCGCCCAGCTCATTCGCGCCCTGCGGGCCGACGGCCGGCATGCCGACGCCCTCGCCGCGTACGAGGACGCCCGTCGCACCCTGGCCGACGGCCTCGGCACGGACCCGGGTCCGGAGCTGGCTGCACTGTACGAGCAGCTGCTGGAAGGGGTGCAGGCGGTACCAGCCGCTGTTCCGGAGCCGGAAGCCAGAGGCAACCTCCGCCCCCGGCTCACTTCCTTCGTCGGTCGTGAGGCCGAGCTCGCGGCGATCCGCGCCGAGCTGACCCGGTCACGTCTCGTCACCCTCGTCGGTCCCGGAGGCGCGGGCAAGACCCGTCTCGCCGAGGAGGCCGCCGCCCCGGCCGACGGCCCGGCCGCCCCCGCCTGGCTCGCCGAACTCGCCCCGCTGGACCACCCGTCCGCCGTACCCGGAGCCGTGCTCTCCGCCCTGGGCCTGCGCGAGACCAACCTGATCACCCGGGAGGGGCAGGCGCCCCACGACGACCCCGCCGCCCAGCTCGTCGAACACCTCGCGCACCGCAGCCTGCTGCTCATCCTCGACAACTGCGAACACGTGATCGGCGCCGCCGCGGCACTCGCCGAGACCCTGCTCACCCACTGTCCCCGGCTGCGTATCCTCGCCACCAGCCGTGAGCCGTTGGGCGTCCCGGGCGAGACCGTACGCCCGGTGGACTCGCTGTCCCACACCTCGGCCCTCCACCTGCTCGCCGACCGCGGCACCGCCGCCAACCCCCGCTTCCGCGTGCAGGACGACCCGGCGGCGGCCGGTGAGATCTGCCGCCGTCTCGACGGACTGCCGCTGGCCGTCGAACTGGCCGCCGCCCGGCTGCGGCTGCTCACACCGCGCCAGATCGCCGACCGCCTCGACGACCGCTTCCGGCTGCTGACCAGCGGCAGCCGGACGGTCATGCCCCGCCAGCAGACCCTGCGCGCCGTGGTCGACTGGTCCTGGGAGCTGCTGGACGAGACCGAGCGCACGGTGCTGCGCCAGGTGTCCGTGTTCGCCGGTGGCTGGGACCTGGCCGCCGCCGAGGCGGTCACGGGAACCCCGGACGCCCCGGCGCTGCTCGGCGCCCTGGTGGACAAGTCCCTGGTCACGGTGGCCCCCGACGGCACCGGCCAGATGCGCTTCCGGCTGCTGGAGACCATCCACGAGTACGCCGTCGAGCGCGCCGCCGAGACGGCGGAACTGCGCGTGGCGGCCGAACGCGCCCACACCGCCCACTTCACGGCGCTGGCCGAGCGGGCCGCCCCGGAACTGAGGTCGGCACGGCAGCTCCCGTGGATCCGCCGGTTGGAGAGCGATCTCGACAACATCCGTGCCGCACTCCACCGCGCCACCGGGGACGGGGACGGGGACGGAGGCGGAGACGGGAACGGTGACGGTGACGGCGGAGACGAGCCGTACGCGATCCGTCTCGTCATGGCGATGGGCTGGTTCTGGTGGCTGCGCAACTACCGTCCCGAAGGACGCGCCTGGGTCGCACGCACGATCGCCCTCAACCCCGGCCCGGACGGTGATCCCGACGATCCCGGCGACCCCCGCTACTGGCCCCGCATGGAGCTGCACATGCTCCACCTCTTCCTGGGCTTCGACGAGCGCTCGGAGGACGACGTCCGCGAAGACGCGGAGGCCCAGCGCATCATGCGCCGACTGCGGCGTGCCTTCGCCGACGGTGGTCCTGTGGCCGCCCGACTCCCCGGTCTGATGTGGCCCTTCCTCGGCTATCTCATCGACGGGCCCGACGGCATCCTGCCGATCCTCGACGCGGCGATCCTCAACTGCCGACGCCATGGCGGGGAATGGGAGACCGCTGTCATCCTGATGTTCCGTACCCACCTGGCCATCGACCACCGCGGGGGCTTCGCCTCCATCGACGACGACCTTGCCGAGCTGCGGGCGATCAGCCGCAGGGTCGGGGACCGCTGGATCCGTGCCCAGGTGGCGAGCGCCGTCGCCGAGACGAGCATGATGCGCGGCAGGTACGAGGACGCGCGGGCCGCCTTCACCGAGGCGCTCGAACTCGCCCGTGAGGTCGGCGCCCATGCGGAGGCACCGTTTCTGCTCGCGCGGCTCGCCGATCTGGATCTCCGCACGGGAAACACGGACGCTGCGGAGAAGGGTCTGGACACGGCCGTGGACGAAGCCGTGCGCCACAACGTGCAGGACGCCCTGGGGTACATCGACTTCATGCGCGCGATGATCGCCCTGGACCGCGGCGAGATCGACCAGGCCCGGGAACACGTGAACGCGGCACAGGGAGCGTGCGCAAGGGGCACACCTCCCCCGCAGTTCGCGGCCGTCCTCGACGCGCTCGATGCGCGCGTCCTCGTTCAGGAGCGCCGGGCGGACGGCGTCGGCGCCGGAGCGCGGGGGCTTGCCGGGGCCCTGCGCAAGGGCCGGGACGCCCAGTGCGCGGAGCTCGTCGTCGCCCATCTCGCGGAGAGCGCCGCGACGGTGCTGCCGCTGCTCGGTGAGGACCGGCTCGCGGTGCGGCTCGTCGCGGCGGCCGGTGCCTGGCGGGGCGAGTGTCCCCGCGCGGTTTACGAACTCCGGATGACGGCCGCTGTCGAGTGCCGGGCGCGGGCGAGTCTCGGCGGCGAGGCGTTCGCGGCCGAGCAGGCGGCGGGGGCGCGGCTCAGCCTCGCCGAGGCCATCGAGGCGCTGGACGCTGCCGTGTCCCCCAGCGGGTCGGCTTAGGCGCTGCTCAGGCGTGGCAGGTTGGGCGCGGTCACGGGCCTAGGGGCAGCTGATCCGCGCCAGCGCCCAGTCCGCCATCGCCACCGAACCCAACGGCGACTGGGGCTCCACCACCAGCCGGACCGTGCCGTGCCCGGCGATGCCGAGGCTCACCGGCACCGCGGCATCACCCCGGCGCAGCGCCGGCGACTGCCACAGGCGCGCCCCGTCCCCGTATACGGAGAAGCGCACCGCGCCTCCTGCGAGGGTCGCGTCGTCGACGCCTGCAAGGGCCTCGAAGGTGTCGCACGAGCGGTTGAGGTCGATGGCGATGGACGAACGGGCGCGGACGGAGATGCCGTGTCGGTACCGGGCGCCGTCGATCGACATACCCCAGCGCTGCCATAGCCAGCTGCCCGTGCCCACTCGGATCTCCGGCTCTGTATGAGGCCCGAACGTCCGGTACGCCAGTCGGTTGACGAGGTAGATCGCCGGCTCCGGTGTCGGAGCCGGCGGGACAGGCAGCGAGGGAGGTGGGGGTGGAGCAGGCGTGGCGGTCGACGGCGTCGGGGCCGGCGTCGGTTCGGCCTTCGGCGGGGTGGTGGGCCCGGGAGCGGAGGTCGTGGCCGTCGGCCCTGGAACGGTGGCGGGCTCGTGCTGTACGGCCGGCCGCCCGGAGGACGGCTCCCGCGAAGGGAGCGGTCCTCCGGGCGCGGCAGGTCGCTCCGGGATCCGGGACGGGCGGATGGCCTCGGGCACGACGGGCTGCGCGGCGGGCGGCTTCGCCACCGGCTCCGGCAGGGCATCCGGACGGGGTCCGGAGAACGCGGAGGACAGCGCCCATACGAGCGCCGCGGTCGCGGCGGCACCCGCCGCGACCGCCAGCACCCCGACTTTCACCGGAGCGGCAAGCCCCTCCGCCACCGCGGCGCTTCCAGCCGTGCCAGAGGCACCGGAGGCACCGGTCGCCCCGGCCCCAGAAGCCCCGCCTGCCGCGCTGCCTCCGATCGCCGCGCCACCGATGGCCCCAGCCCCCGCCACGCCGCCGGCCACGATCCCGGCAGCCTTCAGCGAGTAGCCGGTGGCGAGCCAGCCGATCACCGCGACCGGCACCACAGCCGGAATCCCCGCGTTGACCTGCTCCAGCTCACCCGCGGCCAGCCGGCATCGGGAGCACTCCTCCAGATGCTTGCGCAGCCCGCGCTCCGCCCGCATCCGCAGCCGCCCCCTGGCATACGCCCCCAGGCGGTCGGCGTACTGAGCGCAGTCCCCGCCGGCGGTGAGCGCGCTGCTCACATGTGCCTGGAGGTAGGCCTGCCGGAGGCCTTCGCGGGCCCGGCTGGCGAGTACGGCTGTGGCGTTGGCGCTCAGCCCGAAGAGCGGGGCCACCGCGCCCGGCGACTCCTCTTCGACGGCCGTGTGCCAGAGCACGGCCTGCCACCGCTCGGGCAACGAGCGGAAAGCCCGCACGGCCAGCGACTGCTCGGCCGCCTGCATCGCCCGCACGTCCGCGCCCGGGGCGAGCGGTGTCAGCGGACCGGACGCCGGGGTAGGCGAAGCAGGGGAGGCGAGGACGGCGGATTCGACGAAGTCAGCGAAATCGGCGACCAGCTGCTCCCGCTTCGTCGACCTCGCCCAGTCGGCCGCCACCCGGCGCACGGCGGTCAGCAGATAAGCCCGCACCGCGTGCTCGGGCCCTGCTCCGACCCGCACCGCGTGCAGGGTGCGTGCGAACACCTCGGCGGTCAGGTCCTGCGCCGTGTGCTCGTCGCGGCAGCAGGTGCGGGCGTAGCGGCGCACGGCTTTCGAGTGGCGGCGGAACAGTTCGTCGTAGGCGCTGAGGTCGCCCCTGCCGTTGACACCGCTGTCCCTGAGCCGCTGGAGCAACTCGGCGTCGGACGGGGGCAGACCGATGACCGCCCCCGTGCCCCCGGCCCCACCCGCACCCGTCCGCGCACCGCGCTGCGGTGGCACTGCGGAGTCGGCTTTTCGCGTGTGCCTGCCCGCGCCGGCCGGGCCGGCCGCTCGCGGGCGGTCCGGCCCGCCCTGGCTCGGGATGAGTCCATGGCGCGGCCGACCCGCCCCCGGCCCGTTCGTACCGCCGAGTGGTTCGTCACGACCGTCAACGCTCACCGAGTAAGCCCCCATACACCCCATAACCCGAACATCGGCTCAGAGTGCCAGAGAACGACCACGGCCAGAACTCAGCCATCAGACATCCACCCATCCGGGTGGATTAAAGGGACGGATCAGGGGTGAAGTGGGGCGGGGACGCCCTCCGTCACATCGGCCGCGAGCGAAGCCCCTCCAGCAGGATGTCCAGCAGCCGAGCGGAAGCCGCCGCCTGCTGAGCCGCGTCCGGCAGCGACGGCGCGGCCGTGGCTATCACCAGCAGCACATCGGCCACGGTGACGTCGCTCCTCAGCTCACCCGCGGCCCGCGCGCGATCCACCAGCTGCCCCACGACCTCCAGCAGCTCACCGGCACCGGCGTCGTCCGGATCGGCCGTCGGCTGGCCCGTCGTCTGCCGCACTCCGGCCGCCGCACGCGGATCGGCGTGCCCGTCGTGGCTCTCGAAGCTCTGCCGCTGCTGCGGCACCCTCGCCCCGACGGCCGCGCTCCCCGCCTGCTCGTGGCCCTCCTGCCGGGCGTCCTGCCCGCCTGCGCCCATGACCTCGGGGACGACCGTCGAGTCGTCCACGTCCACACCGACCCGCAGCACATGCGGCGGCAGCAGCCGGCCCGCACCCGAGGCGACCGAGGTCCGAAGGAACCGGGAGAGTGCCGACCACGGCTCCTCCTCCTGCCCCAGCGCGGCACGCGCCTGCTCGGTGAGCCGGGAGGTCTCCTCCTCGGCTATCCGCCGCACCAGCACGTCCTTGCTCGGGAAGCGGCGGTAGACCGTGCCCACACCGACCCGTGCCCGGCGCGCCACGTCCTCCATCGGTGCCCCGTACCCCAGCTCGCCGAACACCTCGCGAGCGGCGCGCAGCACGTGCTCCAGATTGCGCTGGGCGTCCACCCGCAGCGGCGCCCCGCGCCGCGCTCCCGCGCCACCCCCGGCCACGGAGCCGGTGAGGGCCCCTGCGGTACCGGCGGCTCCCGCCGCGGTCATCGTCCCCGCGCTTGTCCCCGTGCTCGACCCCAGGCCCGCAACCGGTCCTGTCACGGCGCGTCCGTTGCTGTCGGAAGCGACAGCGGTCTGCCAATGCGCGTCCTGAATATGCATATCTGTTCCCCCGGTAATGATGTCGTCTCCCCCCGGAGACTCCCCTCCCCTGACAGTCGGGGTGAATGGGACCAGTCACTGTCCTGTCGCCCCGACGAAGTACGAACATAGTTGAGTCGGGGTCAATTCAGAAGGGTCTCTTCCGCACGGTGTGCCCCCCGATCGGAGCAAGGGCCGGAACGTTCCCGATTCCCACCGCTCTCACTACCCCCGCCACCCATGCTGACCTGGGTATTTTCCCCTACAGGTGCAAATCGGACCGGTGATGCCCAGCCAGGATCTCCGGTCACACAATTTGACGAGCCTGTGGACAAACTCGTGTCGCCGTTGCGTCATGGGATGGTGAAGGCTGCATACACCCGGGACACGACCCCCGGCACTTCGCCGCGCACACGCATCCTCGTCGTCGGCGGAGGCTACGTGGGGATGTACACCGCGCTCCGCCTCCAGAAGAGACTCAAGGGCGAGCTGGGCCGCGGGGAGCTCGAGATCCTCGTCGTCACGCACGAGCCGTACATGACCTACCAGCCCTTCCTCCCCGAGGCTGCCGCCGGGAACATCTCACCGCGCCATGTCGTCGTCCCGCTCCGCCGCGTCCTGGAGCGATGCACGATCGTCATCGGCGAGGTCAGGTCCGTCGACCACGCCAAGCGCACCGCGACGGTCACCACCCTCGCCGCGGACGACGAGGGGACAGGCCCGATCGAGATCGGCTACGACGAGCTGATCATCGCCCCCGGCTCGATCTCGCGCACCCTCCCCGTCCCCGGCCTCGCCAGCTACGGCATCGGCTTCAAGACGGTCGAGGAGGCCATCGGCCTGCGCAACCACGTCATCGAGCAGATGGACATCGCGTCCTCCACCCGGGAACCGGCCCTGCGCGACGCCGCCCTCACCTTCATGGTCGTCGGCGGCGGCTTCGCGGGCGTCGAAGCGCTCGGCGAGCTGGAGGACATGGCCCGCTACGCCACGCGCTACTACCACAACATCAAGCCGGGCGACCTGAAATGGGTGCTGGTCGAGGCGAGCAGCCGCATCCTCCCCGAAGTCGGCGAGGAGATGGGCACCTACACCGTGCGTGAGCTGCGCCGCCGCAACATCGACGTGCGGCTGGAGACCCGGCTCGACTCCTGCGAGAACCGTGTCGCCGTCCTCAGCGACGGCAGCCGGTTCCCGACCCGCACGGTCGTGTGGACCGCGGGCGTCAAGCCCGCCCCCCTCCTCGCGGCGACGGACCTGCCGCTCAACGAACACGGGCGCCTCAAGTGCACCCCGCAGCTCACCGTCGAGGGCGTCGATCACGCCTGGGCGGCCGGTGACGCGGCCGCCGTACCCGATGTCACGTCGTCGGTGCCCGGCACGGTGACTGCCCCGAACGCCCAGCACGCCGTCCGCCAGACCAAGGTGCTCGCGGAGAACATCGTCGCCTCGCTCCGCGGCCGCCCCCTCAAGGAGTACGCGCACGCCTACGTCGGCTCCGTCGCCTCACTCGGGCTACACAAGGGCGTGGCCCATGTCTACGGCCGCAAGCTCAAGGGGTACCCGGCCTGGCTGATGCACCGTGCGTACCACCTCAGCCGGATGCCCACGCTCAACCGGAAGGCCCGCATCCTGGCGGAGTGGACGCTTTCGGGGCTCTTCAAGAGGGAGATCGTCTCGCTCGGCTCGCTCGAACATCCACGCGCCGAGTTCGAACTCGCCGCGGGTGCCGTCCCGTCCAGGCCCCTTACACGCCGTCATGAGGATCCGCCTCCTCTCGGCAAGAGCCGTGGGCAGAGCCGCGGGAGGATCCGGGGAGAGAAGCGGACGGGTCCCGCCGAGGGCGGGGGAGGAGAGGGAAAGGGTAGCCGGGAACCACTGACGAGTGAGGACCGTGCGGAGGATTGACCCTCCTGTCAGTGCGGTCGGCCACACTGGGCGTGTGACGATAGGCGCACCGGCACCCGCTGGGCATGGGGTGACCGGAGCGACCCGCGTGAGCCGCGACTGAACGGAGAGCCCCGTCCCGTGGTGGGATGCCCCACGACGACCAGCACCCCCACGCTGCTACCCGAGACGATCAGCACAAGACACGCGAGGCTTGAAAATCCGTGAACTTCACGCGTTGGAGCGCCCGGCTCCCCGGTACGCAGCGTCGCGCGGCAGCGCGGATCGACCGCGGCTCCGTGCCCGCGGCCCGCGGTGAGTACGACCGGCGACCCGAGCCGCCGTCTCCAGATGCTGACGCCACTGACGCCAGGGTCGCCTCAACCGCCGGTGCCGCCGAACCAGCTGAGCGCACCGAGAGCACCGAAACCAGCGGCGCCGGCAACGCGGACGGTCCCGCCGGCACCCACGGGACACCCGCGCTCGAGCAGTTCGCCGTAAGGGAGCTGCTCGGCCGCCTGCCCGCGCTCGTCGCCCTCGTCCACGGCCCTGAGCACCGCATCACGTACCTCAACGACGCGTATGCCGCCGCCTTCGGCCACCGCCCCATCGGCGCCCCGGCCGCCGAGGCCTGCCCCGAGCTCGTCGAACTGGGGCTGCTGCCGCTGATGGAGCAGGTGCTGCGCAGCGGCAAACAGCGCACGGTGAAGTCCCGCCGCGTACAAGGCGGAGGCTCGTACACCATCACCTGCATGCCCGCCGACCCCACCGGCGGCGGCGCTGAAAGCGGTGTTCTGGTGTTCGCGGCCGATGTCACCGACCACGCGGAGGCCGCCGAGCGGCTGCGCGCCAGCGAGCGCCGCCACCGCGAAACGGCTGTCACCCTCCAGCGCTCCCTGCTCCCGCAGGAGCTCGAGCAGCCGGACGACCTGCGGATCGCCGCCGAGTACCGCCCGGGCGGCACGGATGCCGCGGTCGGCGGTGACTGGTACGACGTGATCACCCTCGGCGCCGGTCGTACGGCCCTCGTCATCGGGGACGTCATGGGCCGTGGAGTGCGCGCCGCCGCCGTCATGGGGCAACTGCGCACCGCGGTCCGCGCCTACGCCCGGCTCGACCTGCCCCCGCACGAGGTGCTCCAACTGCTGGACGGACTGGCCTCGGAGATCGACGCCACCCAGATCGCCACCTGCGTGTACGCCGTCCACGACCCCAACGAGGGGCATCTCGTGTACGCGTCGGCGGGGCACCTGCCGATCCTCGTACGGGACGCGGACGGCGTGGTGCACCGCGCCGAGGAACCGACGGGACCCCCGCTCGGCACGGGCGGCTGGCTCCACACATCCGGCACGATCGCGCTGCCTCCCGGCTCCCTGGCCGTCCTCTACACGGACGGCCTCGTGGAACGCCGCGGCGAGGACATCGACGAGGGCGTGGCCGCCCTGGAGCAGGCGCTCGCGGGCGCGAGCGGCAGTCCGCAGGTGGTCTGCGACCGGTTGATCCGCTCCCTCGGGGTGACGGCGGAGCATGACGACGATGTCGCCGTGCTCGTCCTCCAGCACCCCACCCGCGCGGGAGCGGACGCGGAGCTCTTCCACAACGCCGCCCTTGAGCTGCTCGGCGGCGTCGAAGCGGCGCCCCGTGCCCGCGCCTTCGCTTCCGGGGTGCTCGCCTCCTGGCGCTTCCCGGTCGAGCTGTGCGATCTGGGCGTGCTCGCCGCCAGCGAGCTCGTCGCCAACTCACTCCAGCACGGCACGCCGCCCATGCGGCTGCGGCTGCGCCGCACCGACCGGCGCCTGACCATCGAAGTGACGGACGGGGACGACCACCTGCCGCGCAGACGGCGAGCCGAATCGGAGGACGAGGCGGGCCGCGGGATCTCCATCGTCGCGACGATCGCCTCGTCCTGGGGCAGCCGCCGCACTCCCGGCGGCGGCAAAGCGGTGTGGTGCGAGTTCGCGCTGCCCGACCGGCCTCGGCAACCCGCTTAGGCGACAGCCTCGACGTGCTCCCGGCTCTCGTGGTGCGGCCTGCGCTGCGCCACGATCCGGGACTTCGCGGCGAGGGCCGGCCTGTCCTGCTCGGGCGTCAGTCGCTTGCCCAGGCGCAGGGCCAGCGCGGTGATGCCGAGCGAGAAGAGCACGAACGTCACGACGTACGGGCCGTGCAGTGTGGCTCCCATCGGTCCGCCGATGGCGGGTCCCACGGCCAGTGCCAGCTGCTTGACCAGGGCGAACGCGGAGTTGTACTGCCCGACCATCGACTCCGGCGCCAGATCGGCGACCAGCGGGGCCACGGTCGGCGACAGCATCGCCTCGCCGAGCCCGAAGAGCCCGTACGTCGAGATGAACGCGGCGGCTGCCATCGCCTGGCTGCCGTGCCCGAGCCCGGCGTACCCCGCGAGCAGCCAGGCGACCGCCCAGAGCAGACCGACGGCGGCGATCACCCGGCTGCGCCGCCGCCGCTCGACGTACTTCAGCACGACGAACTGCGCGACCACGATCACCGCGGTGTTCGCGGCGAGGGCGTAGCCCAGGGTCTCCGGGCCGATGCCGGCCGCCTCGGTGCCGTAGGCCGCGAGCCCGGACTCGAACTGCCCGTAGCAGGCGAAGAAGAGCACGAAGCCCAGGACGCACAGCTGCACCATGGCCCGGTGTCCGAGCAGCGCCCGCATCCCGCCCCTGGCCTTCGCCTCGGTGTTCGGCGGCATCGCGTCACGGATCGCCGGTGAGCCGGGCATCCGGACGGTCGCCGCCAGCCCGGCCAGTACGACGAACATCGCGGCCTCGATCGCGAACAGCAGGGTGAAGCTGCCGGGCCTGCTCTGGTCCACGATCTGGCCGCCGATCAGTCCGCCGACTCCGAGGCCCAGGTTCTGGAGGAAGAACTGTGTGGCGAAGGCCCGGGTACGTGTGGACGGGCTGGAGCACCAGACGATCATCGTGGCCAGCGCGGGCTGCATCACGGCCGTGCCCGCACCGAGCAGGGCCGCCGACAGCACGGCCATCGCCACGCTCCCGGACAGCCCCATGCTCAGCGCCCCGGCGGACGCGAGCAGGGCGGCCACGACCACGACGGAGAGCGGACCCCTGCGGTCGATGGCCCGCCCGGTGAAGGGCAGCACGACGAGCGCGGCCATGGCGAACACGGCCAGCACCGCCCCCGCCGTCGTCGCGCCGAGGCCGCGCACCTGGGCCACATACACATAGAGATACGGAACCGTGAAGCCGAGCCCGAACGCGCTCAGCGCGTTCCCCGCCTGGATCCGGCGCATCGCGGCGCCCCTCACCCTGGTCACACTCACCTACCTCGGTCTGGTTGGAATCGGGAGGACTGAAGTCTGAAGACTTCGAAGCTAAAGTTAGAACCTTAACAATACACATCGAAGGACTTAGAAGCCAACGGGATGCATGGGATAGTGGCGCCATGCCCGACACCCCCGACCGTTCCGGCCGCGCGAAGAGCCCCACGAAGACGGCGCCGGACGCCTCGCCGCAGACCCAGCAGCTCCCGCAGGAGCCGAGCCTCGACGAGCAGATCGCCGCGTATCAGCGCGAGTTCCAGGACCTCGACCCCCAGGTCGAGCAGGTCGTCTCGGCCCTCGGCCGGCTCAACCGTCGGATGAACGTCGCGTACGGGCGCCAGGTCGCGGCCCTCGGCATCAGCAACGCCGAGTGGGAGGTCCTGAAGACTCTTGTCCTCTCCGGCGAGCCCTACCGCCTTGGCCCGGGTGAACTCGCCAAGCGGCTCGGCCTCACCCCGGCTGCCATGACCCACCGCGTCGACCGCATGGCGAGCGACGGCCTTGTCACCCGCGACCGCGACGAGAACAACCGGGTGCGCGTCATCGTCGAGCTGACCGACGAGGGCCGTACCAAGTGGCTGGAAGCGATGCGCATGGCATCGGACTTCGAGGAGGAGCTGCTTCAGGACCTGTCGGGCGAAGAGCGGGGCGTGCTGGGCGAGATGCTGATCCGCCTGCTTCGCCGAGTGGAGCACGCCCAGCCGGACGCGGGCGGCCGACTGAGCGACCTGGACTAGAGGCCCGGGTCAAGTTGACACTCACCTGGGCGATCCGTAAGGTTCTTCGAGTTGTCACGGGGCCGGAACGGTTCTGTGGTGACCATCCCGCCGCAGACTGCGGCAACCAAACTCTGAACGACTCCCAGTCGGGATGAATTTCGCATGTCGAAATTCATTTCGAAGGCTCGATTATGGGCCGCCCGGGAAATCCGCTAGAGTTTGGGCGTCGGAACGGCCGTGAGGCCGGGAAGGCGAACCCCCTCTGACTGGGAATCAGGACCGAAAGGATCTGATAGAGTCGGAAACACCGGAAAGGGAATTCGCGAAAGCGGAGGAACGGCCCGGAAGCCCGCTCCAGCGGGTGGCGGAAACGGAAATCGGATCTGCTAAGCTGGAAACACGAAGGGAAGCGCCCGGAGGAAAGCCCGAGAGGGTGAGTACGAAGGAAGCGTCCGTTCCTTGAGAACTCAACAGCGTGCCAAAAATC